>JAFYET010000227.1 GCA_017544125.1 Ruminococcus sp.
AGGACATTGCTTTCCTCGAGAAATTACCGCTCTTCTTTAAATAAGGAATAGAATTATGAAGCGAAAAATGATTGGAGCTGCGGCAGCGTATATGGCGGGATTGTTTTTCGCTTCGTTTTTTTCAAATATCCCGTTTCTCGTCATTCTTTCACTGATACTGGCGGCAGCTCTTTTAGTCGGCAGAAAATACGGCTTCAAGGCAGGGGACTACCTTATGCTTTCGGTATTCTTTGTGTCAGCGGTATCGGTCTTCAGTATCTGTACTGCGGTACGTTACAAACCTGTTGTTGAAATGGTCGGTAAAGAAGGATGCTTCCGCGGAGAGGTCGTCGAGGCATATCGTTACAGCGGCAGCAACTCCTCATATATCCTCAGAGGCAGGATCAATGACGAGATATCCGCTAAGATAAGCTTTTACGGCGGAGAACTTGAGGCGGACACAGGGGATATCATCACTATTGGCAGCTGTATCTTCTCAAAGCCCTCAAAGGACTATCTTTTCGACAGCGAAAGCTATTACAAGTCTGACGGGATATTTTTAACTGCGACTTATGCGGAAGATGTAACAGTTCAGCCGTTCCGCCCACATAAACTCCGTGAGCATATCAGGAGATACCGTGAGAAAAACATATCCGATTTCCGCGTAGCCCTTGGCGGTGACAGCGGAGACCTGCTGGCAGGAATGGTTTTCGGTGAGAAGCGCGGCATGGATGATAATGTAAGAACTGCGGTATATCGCTGTGGAATAGGGCATATTCTTGCTGTATCCGGTCTTCATGTTTCCGTTGCAGTGCTTGTTCTCATGTTGATATTGAAGCGATGCCGCGTGAATAAGTATATCTCCTTCGCAGTTATGGAGGTGCTCCTGCTGTTTCTGACTGCTATGGCGAACTATCCCGTTTCCGCAATAAGAGCGGCAGTGATGATGAATTTCCTGTACGGAGCTAAGCTGTTCAGGCGTCAGAACGACACCTTCAATTCTCTTGCAGGTGCTGTTCTGCTCATTTGCCTTGTCTCTCCGTATTCAGTTTACGATGAAGGCTTTCTCATGTCGGTGGCAGGAACATTCGGTATCGGCGTTGCTGCACCGTGTATGACAAAGGATATGCCCCGTGACAGCTTTCTGCAAAGAGCAGCTGTGAGCTTTGTGACCATGCTGTGTACAACGCTGTGTGTGTTTCCGTTGTCGCTGCTGTATTTTGACGAGACATCTCTCATCTCGCCGCTTAGCAATATGATACTTGTTCCGCTGTGCTCGGTCTCTATGATCGTGGGACTTATCTATGCACTCACAGGCGGAGCTCTTGATCTGCTGTTTGTATCAAAGCTGATAAATGATCTGATCCTTCGGATATCCGATTCACTCGCAAGACTCAGGATCACACATTTTTCCACAGACAGCCGAACTCTCATGACGGGAATTATTATCTGTTCGGTGATCGTATTTTTCGGATTTGCTTTATTCAGAAGCAGAAGAGCTACAGCTGTGACGGTGACAGCTGCTGTGATTTTTATGTTCACAGGCGCAGCTGTTCAGCGTATTGTGCGGAATGACCATGTTATAGTTGCAGTGCTTGGCAAGGGCAATAATGCCGCTGTTGTAGTAAATGACAAGGGAACTGTCACTGTTGCGGATCTGAGCGGGCATTACCGTTCATCTGCCTATGTAAGGAAGTATCTTGCAAGGAACAGCATTGAAACTGTCGATACTGTCCTGCTGTCAAACAGGTCTGAGTCAGCCTTTGCTTCCTATGTGAAGGCACTTGAATACACGAAAACAGGAAAATGGTATGCAGAAGGTGCGGAGAGCAGAATAAAGACCGTTCCGCAGCTCACATACTTGGGCGAGGACGGTTTTACAGTTGAAAGCAGCAGCTGCGATATCACACTTTCAGGCGGCGCTCTCAATATAAAATGTGATGACGGCGAAGTCGTTATTGAAAAAGGCGGGGACGCCGTTACAGGTGCTCTGACGGTGATCTACGGCAAGGCACCGCAAGACGCGGATGAGGCTCCCGATAATGTGATCTATACAGACAAAGGCAATAATTTTGAAATATGGTTTTCCGCAGAGGGAAGCTTTGAGATAAGGAGGCTGTAATGCCACAGACAGACCCAAAGACCATAAAGGCTCAGCTGAAAAAAGGCGAGCTGAAGAATATTTATTATATCTTCGGCAAGAACGTTCCCGAGGTCGAAAAGCTTACAAAGCAGATAATCAAAGCAGCTGTAGGTGATAACGAGGACTTTGCCCTTAACAAGCTTGAAGGACGTTACCTCGATATCTCTGAGCTTTATGATATGATACAGATGGTACCCATGATGTCGGAGTACAACTGTATACTCATAAACGACTACAACTGTGAAAAGCCGCGTGAGGTCATGGCAGGAATACGGGCGGAGGATGTCAATAAAAAGCTTCTTGACGCTTTAAAGGATATCCCGCCACAGACTGTTGTTATCTTCAATGTCACAGGCTTTGAGGTCCCTGTTAAGAACGATTTCAAAACAGGCAGGTCGGTCATCAAGGACAAGAACAAAAAGCTTTTTGACTACGCTGCCAAGGTGGGCGAGGCAGTTGAATGTCCCATAAAGTCGGAAAATGAGCTTGCCAAGGATATTGCCGCCAGCGTTTCGGCAAGGGGCGGTCTCATATCTCTGGACAATGCCCGTGAGCTTGCAGATATGTGTCAGTCCGACACGCTTACTATACGCAATGAGATAGACAAGCTGTGTGCGTATGCAGGAAAAAACGAGATAACTTCCGATATCCTGCATAATCTTGTACACAGACAGAGCGATGCTACGTTTTATAAGCTTGCTGACGCTGTGGCAGCCTTCAACAAACGCGCTGCCTTTGACGCTCTTGATGAGCTTATGCAGGACAGGGACAACAGGGGAGCTGTTCTCGGTAATATCACCGCTTCCTTTATAGATATGTACCGTGCTGCCTGTGCAAGGCAGAAGGGAAGACAGATAGCTGATGTCAAGGCTGATTTCGGCTATGTATGGGAGTTCAAGGTCAAGAATGCCTTCCGCGACAGCTCCAGAATGAGCATCAGGAGACTGCGTCAGTGCGTTGAGATACTTCGTGATACCAATATGATGCTGAATTCGGGAAGCTGTGATGAGAAGATCGTACTTGAACAGACCGTCACAAAAATGCTCATGACAAAGAATTAGCGGAGGAGAACATGATAAAGATAGATGAAGCCATAATCGTGGAGGGAAAGTATGACAAAATAAAG
>JAFYET010000228.1 GCA_017544125.1 Ruminococcus sp.
AACGCTACAGGCTGCTCGTCTATCTGGGGCGGCTCTGCACCTTCAACTCCTTACACAACAAATAAGGACGGCAAGGGTCCTGCTTGGGCTAACTCACTGTTTGAGGACAACGCTGAGTACGGTTACGGTATGTTCCTGGCTCAGAACACTATCAGACAGAGAACTATCGCTAAGGTACTTGACCTTTCAAAGAACACAAAGAACGCAGCTGTTAAGAAGGCTTGCGAGGAATATCTCGCAACAGTTGATGACGGCGCTAAGAACACTCCTGCAACAGAGGCTCTTATCGCAGCTCTCAAGAAGAACAAGACCAAGGCTTCGGATGAGATCCTCAAGGATGCTGATTACCTCAAGAAGAAGTCAATGTGGATCTTCGGCGGAGACGGCTGGGCTTATGATATCGGATTCTCAGGCCTTGACCACGTTATCGCTTCGGGCGAGGACGTTAATATCTTCGTATTCGACACAGAGGTTTACTCCAACACAGGCGGACAGTCCTCTAAGTCAACTCCTACAGGTGCTATCGCTCAGTTCGCAGCAGCAGGTAAGGAAGTTAAGAAGAAGGATCTTGCAGGTATCGCAATGTCTTACGGCTATGTTTATGTTGCACACATCGCTATGGGTGCTGACATGAACCAGTGTATCAAGGCTATCAGCGAGGCTGAGGCTTACCACGGCCCATCACTTATCATCGGTTATGCTCCATGTATCAACCATGGTATCAAGGGCGGTATGGCAATTGCTCAGACTGAGGAGAAGAAGGCTGTTCAGGCAGGTTACTGGCATCTGTACAGATTCAATCCTGATCTCAAGGCTGAGGGCAAGAACCCATTCACACTCGATTCCAAGGCTCCTACAGCTGATTACAAGGAGTTCATCATGGGCGAGGTTAGATACAACGCTCTTGCAAGACAGAACCCTGAGAGAGCTGAGAAGTTGTTCAGCAGCGCTATCAAGAACGCAGCTGACAGATATGATTATCTCGTAAGATACGCTAAGCTCTACAACAACGAGGAGAAGAAGTAATTCTTCCCGAAACGGAGCTGCCTTACAGATAAGATAATGCAGTTACAAGGCTGTCGGTCCGAAAGGATCGGCAGCCTTTTTGTGCGCAAAAAAAGATGACAGTCACGTTGCTGTGACTGTCATTGTTTTTTATTTTGACGTATGGTCAGGCGTTCACTGCAACACGGGGAACACGGGCGGTTATGCCGCAGACTATCTCATAGCCGATAGTTCCTGCGAGAGCGGCGATATCGTCCGCAGTTATCTCTTTTCCGAAAAGCGTTACCTCATCGCCCGGCTGAACGTCATCAAGTGCCGAAACATCGCACATAAACTGATCCATGCACACTCTGCCGACTATCGGGCAGCGCACACCTTTTATAATGACCTCGCCTTTGTTTGAAAGTGCTCTTGGAAATCCGTCGGCATAGCCTGCGGTGACGGTTGCGAGTTTAATGGTCTTATCAGCGGTGAAGGTTCTGCCGTAGCTTACACAGGTGCCCTTGGGAATGAACTTTACCTGCGACACCATAGACATAAGTGTCATCACAGGCTCGGGCGTGAAAGGAAGCTCGGTCGCAGGATCGGGATAAAGCCCGTACATGATTATGCCAAGCCTTGCAAATGCGCTGTTTTCATTAGGGCAGTATACGCCGCCTGCTGAGTTGAGAAAATGCACTTTGCCAATATTTATCCCACGCTTTTTCAGCTCGCTGTCAACGTCAAGTATGCGCTTGGTCTGCATTGCGGTGTAGGCTTTGTTATCCTCATCGTCGCTGTCGGCAGCGGCATAGTGGGTGAACATTCCCTCAATACTGAGATTTTCAAGGGTGAGCATTTTTTCAATATCGTCGGCATTTTCCTTGGCGCTGCCGTGAAGTCCGATGCGTGTCATTCCCGTATCTATGGCGATATGCAGGCGTACCTTGCCTTTGGTTGCGCTTTTGCTGAGCTTTTGGGCATAGTCGGGCTCGGTGCACGCCTGGATGACGTTGCTTGCGATAAGGTCATCGGCGTTTTCGTGCGGGGTGTAGCCAAGGATGAGTATCTCGCCCTTGATGCCCATTTCACGAAGCGACTGCGCTTCATAAAGATTTGCCACTGCAAAATGCTCAACACCAAGCTCGCTTTCGAGATACGGCACGACAACAGAGGCATCGTGACCGTAGCAATTGGCCTTTACCACGCACATGAGCTGTGTTTTATCGTTCAGGAAAGAGCGGTAATTCTCAATATTGCGGCGCAGTGCCGAAAGGTCGATCTTTGCATAGCAGCGTTTTGAAAAGTTCATTTGTATTACTTCCTTTGATATAATTTGAGTTTTTGCTATT
>JAFYET010000229.1 GCA_017544125.1 Ruminococcus sp.
TCATTGAAAGACCCCTGAGAGTAACGAGCATCTCGACTGCCTTTATCCACGAATTATCTTTTACATACTGCACTACCTCATCGGTGACATCGACCTCTGTCTCGGGGGTAAGCACGAACTGCTTGATCTCGACCTTTGTACCGGGGTATTCACACACTGTACAGGTGACAGCCGTCTGCGCACCTGAAAACTCGCCATTTAGGATATTGCCGTTAGACGAGCAGCCCATATATTTTGCATAGGGCAACTCCTTCTCAACGAGGGAACACAGCGAGGTTATCATATTCTCGTCATCGCTCTCGGTATAGATATGGAAAAACACATTTGAAACGACCATGGACTTGCACCACTGTGCGAGCTTTCTGAGCTCTCTTACAAACGTAGTATCGTTTATGTAATTAAACTGAAACTGTTTCAAGACCAAGACCTCCCACATACACTTATATTTTATTAATTATACTACAATTTCGCTAATTTGTCAACATCAATTTAAAAACTTTTTATAATTTTAAACAAAAGACAGGCATCAAAAAAGCCGACACCAAAATGATGTCAGCTTTTATGTGAAAGCCTGTCGTAGAGGGCTTTCATTATAACATCTCTTGCCCTTGCCGCCTGCTCCTTGGTGGCGGGGGGGATATCGCCGAGGGGGTAAGGAATACCGAGGCTCTCATACTTAGCCTTTGCCATTGTATGATATGGCAGCACATCGAGCGCACGCAGCGTGCGAAGCCCTGCTATGAACTCGCCCAGCCTTTTAAGATAGACCTCATCATCGGTGACGTTCGGCACCAGCACATGGCGCACCCATATATCCTTACCGTTATCAGCAAGGTAATGCGCAAATGCGAGGATATTGCGGTTATCCTGCCCTGTGAGGGCTTTATGGCGGGCGGGGTCGATATGCTTGATATCGAGCATTACAAGGTCGGTAAGGGGCATGAGCTTATCAAATTTCTTAGTATTACCGGGATCAAAGGTTATACCCGAGGTATCAATGCAGGTATGGATGCCATGCTCTTTGGCAAGAGTAAAAAGCTCGGTAACGAAATCTATCTGCATGAGCGGCTCGCCGCCAGTGACGGTGATACCGCCGTTTTTCAGAAATTCTTTGAGGGATAGGTATTCATCTATCAGGCTCTGAGCCGTGCGCTGCTCCCCTATCATAGGCTGCCAGGTATCGGGGTTATGGCAGTAAAGGCAGCGCATGGGGCAGCCCTGCATGAACACCACAAAGCGCACCCCGGGACCATCGACTGTGCCGAAGGATTCTGTGGAATGGATATAGCCTGTCATCACTGCACGCCCCCGTTATTTAAGGCAAAGCGGCGCTCGTTCTCGGCGACCTGCTTTAAAAAGCCGTTACTTGCAGCGAGTATCGCCTTATCAAAAAACTCATTAGCAGCATAGGCATCGCCTTTCTTGGCAAAGACCCGACCCATGCACTGGTAAGCGGCATATTTTAGCTCTTCATACTGCTCATAGGGTTTGATAAGCGCCTCGCAGCGTGCAAGGTCGCCAATGGCGAAGTAGTACTCAAACACCGAGCCGTCTATCATATAATCTATTGCGGGGTTTCTGCCCTTTGTCGAATTAAAAAGCCCCTGTGCCTCTCTCATCACCTGCTCACAGGCGGGGATATTGTGTGTAAAGGCGGCTATCTGGATCCTATGCCCGTAGTAGATGACCTGCTCCATGATCATGCCTATCGTATTATACCTGAAAAGCTCGGCAGTATTCACAAGGTCACTGTAATAGAGCGCCCTGTCATAATCGTGAGAGATTATCGCAGCATCGGTAAGGTAGAGGGCATAGCCGTTTGCATAGCCTACCTTTTTGCTGTCGGCAGAGACTCTAAGGTAATTTTCGGTCATAAACTGAACGAGCGCAGGGGTATAGCCCTCATCACGGATACGCAAAAGCGTTTCTTTATACGCCGTTCTTTCCTTGCCAAGGATTATCGGGAAAACAAGGCTGAACAGCACTACTTCTATGAATATGCCCGCAAATGCCGCAAATATAAGGCGGTGGACAGTCCTGTCCGTCGGGTCGGGCTCGGTCTGCTTAGTTACAAAGAGCACTGACAGCACCACACCTGCTGCAAAGCAAATAGTATACCAAAGCGCCCACACCATTATTTTCATCTTCCAGTCATGCTTTATCTCGGGTATCTTCTTCTCCTCCATACAAACGCCCCCTTTTGAGATATTATAGCACAAGTAAGCCAACAAGTCAACAAAAAGCCCCCGCAGTGCGGAGGCTGAGTTTCATATCAAAGCTGCTCGTGGAAGGTACGGGAGATCACATCATCCTGCTGTTCCTTTGTGAGCTTGATGAAATTAACGGCATAGCCCGAGACTCTTACTGTGAGCTGGGGGTATTTCTCGGGGTGAGCCTGTGCATCGAGAAGTGTTTCTCTGTTTAGCACGTTTACATTTAAGTGATGCCCGCCCTTTTCAACATAGCCGTCAAGCAATGAGATAAGGTTGTCTATCTGTGTATCTGTTACTGCCATAGTAAAAACCTCCTGTTAATTATTCATCGTCTACCGAGCTTTCATTGGGCTGGCTGCAGGCGGTCTGTCTGCCTGTACAGTCGTTCGAGCTTTTGGTGCTTACTCTTATGCCCTCGCCGCTCTCATCAACATCTATTACCAATGAGCCCGAGCCGTCAGCCATGAGCCTGTCTATCATCTCGACCAGCTCATCGACCTTGCCGTCGTCTTCCTTTTTACTCATCATTCCCATAGGTGCCAAGCTCCTTTGAGATAGAGTCAATATCTATATCGCCCACAAACACCTGATCCTTACCCAGAGCATCGGGGATAACGGTGAAGGTGTTCGAGATACCGTCCTGTGCGTGCTTGAAGGGCAGCTTTGCAACTGATGCGAGCGATGCCGCAGCGCCGTGAGTATCACGACCGTGCATGGGGTTAGCACCGGGAGCGAGCGGAACGCCCATCTTTCTGCCGTCGGGGGTGTTGCCTGTCTTCTTGCCGTATACTACGTTAGATGTTATAGTAAGTATACTCATTGTAGGCACGCCGTCACGATAGGTATGGTGCTTTCTTATCTTATCCATAAAGGTACGAACAAGGTCAGCTGCGAGCTTATCTACCCTGTCATCGTTATTGCCGTATTTGGGAAAATCGCCCTCGACCTTATAGTCAACGACAACGTTCTTTGCAACGTCGATGACCTCGCCGTTCTTATCCTTTATCTCGATATCCTTACGAATCACCTTTACCTTGGCATACTTGATAGCCGAGAGAGAATCGGCAACAACAGAAAGACCTGCGATACCTGTTGCGAAGTATCTCTTTACATCTCTGTCGTGGAGAGCCATTTGCAGCCTCTCGTAGCTATATTTATCGTGCATATAGTGGATAACGTTAAGGGTATTGACATAGAGCCCTGCCAGCCATTCCATCATATCATCGTATTTTTCCATTACATCGTCATAGTCGAGGTAATCACCCTCGACAGGGCGGTACTTAGGACCAACCTGAATGCCAAGGCGCTCATCGACACCGCCGTTTATAGCGTAGAGCAGGCACTTAGCA
>JAFYET010000230.1 GCA_017544125.1 Ruminococcus sp.
ATCAAGCTCGGTTATAAAGCACTCACCTCTCAGCACACAGGCTATCTCGGCGGGTGTGGGCTTGTAGGGGTCAAGTGCTTTTTCAAAGCCAAGCGATGTCATCTCAACAGGCGGTATAGTGCCGTCGGCAAGTATCTCTATCGGCTCAACGCAGGCACGGCGTGACATTATGGTATTGTTTGTCATTCTGTGGTAAAAAACATACCACTGACCGTTTATGCAGGCGACCGAGCCGTGGTTATTGCCGCCGGGGTAATCAACGCCGTTATCGACGATGTAGCCCTTGTACTCAAAAGGCCCTCTCGGCGAATCGGAAATGGCATATGCAAGCCTGCTGCCCCTTTTGGGGGAATATATCATATAGTATCTGCCGTTTATCTTTCGGGGTGATGAAGCCTCAAAGAAGCGCCTCTCCTCGGGAACATCTTCGCTGTCATCAATTATCGGGCGCATATGCGAGCCTGCTAATACTGTGTGCATATCGGCGGGGTCAAGCTCATTGAAATGGCTCTCGGTAAAGCCGTAGTAGATATACACCTTGCCATCATCATCAACCAGCACGCCGGCATCGTTATATATGCCGTCATCGCCTGCATCAGCTTCGTTATACTTATAGCGTGAAAGCAGCTTGAAAGGTCCCTCGGGCTTATCGGAAACGCCCACGCAGCCCTTTGAGCCTACGATATAGCAGTAGAGGTAGTATTTGCCGTCCTTTTCCACCACATCGGGGGCATAAAGCTCACGCTCTGTCCATTCCTTTGTGTCGGACGGGCGGTCGGGCTTATCGGCTGTTGAAAAGCTGACACCCGAGCATTTGAAGTTGTTAAGGTCGTTTATATCAGCGTACCACACTTTGAGCCTGTGATCGCAGAACTCATCGCAGGCAGCTCTGTCGTGCGAGCCGTAGAGGTATACCCTGTCGCCGAAAACTCTCGGCTCACCGTCGGGTATATATTCCCACAGAGGGAGAATAGGGTTTGGCATTTAAAACACTCCTTACTATATGTTTCTTGACTGAAGCCTGTATTCGGTAGGCGTTTTGCCCGTTTTATTGCGAAACTGCCGCATAAAGGAATATGAGCTGCGGTAGCCGCATGAAAGCGAAACTTCCTCAACGCTCATGGAAGTCCCTGAAAGCAGGCGCTTTGCCTTATCAAGGCGTGAGGTTATTATATCCGAAATAGGGCTTACGCCGAACATTTTCTTATAGCTGTGCTGAAAGCCCGAACGGCTCATACCCACCTCTGCTGCAAGGCTGTCGATACTAAGCTCCGCTTCGGGGAGTGAGTATATCTTGGCTCTTATATTTGTAAGGCTCTCGCTCTTTGCGGGGTGCATACCCGATGCAAAGCGAATATCACGGCTGGTCAGCCTTGCGAGCTTATAGAGCATACATTCAAGCAGCGCTGATTCAAGCTCTTCATTAAAACGCTCGGTGCTGTAATGCTCATATGCAAGCATTTTGAAAAGCTGCTCTATCTCCCCTGCTGCGTCGATGAGCACGGGCTTATCAATGGCAATGCCGATAGCAGTTAACCTTTCGAGGTCATTCTCATCACAGTCAAAATAAAACCAATCATCAACATAGCGCTCACCGATACCGCAGTATCTCACGGGGGTATCACGTTTAAGCAGCACAAATGAGCAGGGTCTTACCTCATAGCGCTGAGAGCCGATAACAAACTCGGCATCTGTCTTCACAAGCAGGAAAAGCCCTGCCCCTGCGCCGTGGGGTCTGTCCATAACAAAGAAGGAATCATGAGCATGATCACAGCCGATAGAACCGATCTTCATTTTCACATTCCTCCTTTATGTATTCATTACCATTCGGGAAACTATTATGTAAGCAAACAGCACTTATAACACAGGCTCATACTCTACTCTTACAGCAGGGAGCTTGTCGATAGTGGTGTAGCTGTTATAGAGCCCGTCATCTGTCGAGATATCGTTCATGCCGCTTGCAGGCGGGGCGAATATCCTGAGTGTAAGATCTGCTGCACCGTCAAGGGGCTTCTCATAGAATGCACTCATAAGGTCGATAGTCTTAGCCTTGGGCGACTTATAGAACCACTTGCCGTTTATCTCGAGCATAAGGTTCAGATCATTATCAAATGTTACCTCACAGAAGTGGGGGTTCTTTTCAAAGTGCATGGGCACCTCGATTCCCTCTGCGTCCTCAGCGCCGCCCCAGCGGAGCTTTACGGGGAACGACAGCTCCTCGCCCTTAGTCATCGAGGGGCTGAAGAAATCATCGTGGATTATCTCCCTATATGTCTGCATTACAGGCTGCTCGATACCGCAGTCGGGGTAGTTGGGGTCTTCAATTTCAAGACCAAGCCTGCCCCTGTCACGGAACTGGTAGAAGGTGAATGCCGAGAACCAATCCTCGGGATCGTTTTTGAGCATATCGCAGAATTCCTTAACCATCTGCGCCTGCTCATAAGCGCCTGTAACGTCACCGTCGGCATTGAACTCGCTCATTACCATAGGCTTACGCACACCGCCGTTTATCTCCTTAAAGCGGTTATAGCTCATCTTTGTAAGGGTATAGGTATCCTCAACGGAGCTGCGGCCGTAGCTTCTGTTCTCAGCGCCCTTAAGTGCAACATCATAAGGCCAGCCCCAGTGAAGAGCCATATACTTATCAACGCTCCAGATATCAGTAGCCTTTACAGCCTCGGAGAATTCCTTTTCCATGATTATCTCGGTAGCGTTCTTATCCTCGATACCGCCTATACAGAGTATGGTCGATACATTGGGTGCATACTCTTTAAGTATCTTATGGAACCTTACATAGAAATCAGCAACACCCTGATAGGTAGTTCTCTTTGTGAAGGAGAACCAGTTGCCCGTAGCCTCGTGGTTTACTCTGAGAAGAAGCCTGCCGTAGGGGCGAAGATCCTTAGCGATAGCGATAAGGTGCTCGTCGGACACGTTGGGGTCGATAGTGAGTGTGAGGGTAACGTCCTGACCGTGGCGGCGGACATCTCTCATATAGTTAAAAGGCTCAGCCTCGGTATCGCCATTAAGACCGCCCTTATAGGTGAAGTAATCATCATAGGGGTAATCCCACTGGAAGGACACCTCTGCGTCCTTCATCGCCTCGGATATCCTTGCAGGCCACTGCTCATCGAGGGGGTAGTAGCAATACATAAGGCTTATGCTTCTATGCGGTCTACCGAGCTTATGGAGTATATAATCCTGATTTACATACTCGCCCCTTTCAGAGCCGTCACCGAGATCGACAGCGCACTTTGCCTTGCCCATATTCACCTTATATGCCTTGTATTCATTTGCCATAATAAAACTCCTTTCAATAAACGAAGTCGGTTTAAGTTACATATTTTAACGGAGGTGGCTTTTTATGCTATGCACAAAATGTGGCTTACCTCTTACTAAGTAATATATCATACAAAATGGCTCTTGTCAAGGGTTTTCCGCAGGGGCGAAAGTGCTATGAAAACCTTTTCACGGCACAAAAGTTAACCCGTTCGCCAAATACATATAACTATTTGAAACACAAGTTGTTTTATTTACCGTTTCTTTGTTTAATATAGACAAATACGGGCGAGAATTTTCGGCAGAAAAAAACTGCCGTGCAAAAGCACGACAGCCTTACATCATTATTCATCCTCAAACTCATCATCAGCCTCATCACCGCTCTTTTCAGGGCGCTTGACGTATTTGTGCTGGAGCTTGTATATGAATGCCGCAGTGTATGCCGCAAACATAAAGATTATGCCGCCCACGCACAGCTTGAATTCCTTTGAGCTGAAGAAGGACTTTGCAACACGCATCTTTGCATCAGTCTCCGAGCGCTCGACAGAGCTTGTGGCGACAAGGTCAACAGATGCCAGCTCCTCGCCCTTATAGCTGAGGGTCAGCTTGCCCAGCTTGTCGCCCTCCTTGACGGGGGCTACCACGTTCTCGGCAAGGGTTATCTTCTCCTTGATATTCTTAGGCTCTATATTATCAGGCCACTCACGCTTGAAGCCCTCGGCGGGCTTTAGGTTGACGCTGTCACCCTCCTCGGCAAACTCAACCTTGACATCGTTTATCTCGGAGTTTACGTTTATAAAGTCAGTCTCGACAAGGTG
>JAFYET010000231.1 GCA_017544125.1 Ruminococcus sp.
CGCAATGGCGAGTATGCCCGATGAGCCCTCTTCAAAAAGCTCACCCAGCTTTCTAAGCATAAAGTGCCTGTTATAAAGCCCTGTAAGGCTGTCGGTATGCGCCATGTTCTTGAGCTTTTCCTCGCTGCCTATGATCGAGCGTATCAGGAAATTGGTATAGAACAAGAGATAGCCAAACACCAGCAGTGAATTGAACATCCAGAAAAACGATGCATACTTGCCGCCCGTGTCGTAAACAGGCCCGTTCGCCGCAAGATAGCCCATAAAAAGCAGGTAAAAGAGCGTTATACCAATGCTGACGTATAAAGGTCTTACACCCTTATTGCCCAGCTTATAGGCTATATACTCAGAGGTATAGACCACCAGTATCATCGAAAAGCAGTAAAGGTGAAAGCCGTAATCCTGCCCGAGGCATATGGTCGTGACCCCCATATAGAAGGTCAGCCAGACATACACGCTCCACAGATAGCCGCTGAGCTTGCGTTTATATATAACGGGGTACATTATCAGCCAGAACACCAGCGCCTCAACACTGAAATAGACAAGAAAATCAACGCCCAGCATCTTGAAGAACGCCCCCAGTGCTATGACAAGAACTACCATTACATTATTGACCATATAGCAGATCTTCTGCACCGATCTTTCGCTCAAACGCACCCGCCCCCTCTCATAAAAAATGATGCTATTTATAGTATTATAACATATTTTACTGTAATTTGCAACAAAAACCATTTTACGCATATGGCAAAATCATGGGGCCATTTTTGTGAAAAACGTAGAAAATCATTTACAGAATCAGCCGCAAACAGGCAAAAGGCTATAAATTTCGCTTGACGGGCGGGGCTGTGATATGATATAATACATACATATCACAAAAGACGGAGGGCGCTGCTATGAGCAATGTATCAACACTAAAATCTGCATATGAAAACTATTTCAAGATAGGCGCTGCCGTATCCTCTGCGGGGATAGGGCTTTACAAGGGGCTGCTCGGTGAGCATTTTAACAGCATAACACCTGAGAACGAGCTGAAATACACCTCGACCGAGCCCGAGGAGGGGAAATTCACCTTTGATGAGGCTGACAGGATATTTGACGGCGCAAGGGAGCTTGGCATAAAGGTTCGTGCCCACGCCCCCGTATGGCACGCCCAGACCCCCGACTGGATATACAAAGACGGTGACAGACCCGCTGCCCCCGAGCTTATATACGAGCGCATAGAAGCGCACACCAAGGCACTTTGCGAGCGCTACAACGATGATGTATATGCCTGGGACGTGGTAAACGAGGCAGCCTGCGACGAGCCGAACGACTTAAGCCCCACCTACCGTGACAGCGAGTATTTCAAGCTATGCGGCGAGGGGTTTATCGTGGCGGCGTTCAGGGCTATGGACAAGTATTCGCCCGGAGCGCAGCTGTTTTACAACGATTACAGCGAGTGCATACCCGCCAAGCGTGAGAGGATAGTCAGGCTGATACGCACGCTTCAGGAAAAAGGCTGCCGCATTGACGGCTTCGGTATGCAGCAGCACCACTTCGCTGCCCCCGATTATGACGAGATAAAGCGCTCTATCGAGGTTTATGCCTCGCTCGGGCTGCGGCTGCACATAACCGAGCTTGATGTTTCGCTGATGGCGACGCTCAACCACGGGCTTGACCGCTTAAAGCCGGGCGATGCAGGCTTTGCCGACTATGTCAGGGAAGCGCTGCACCCCACCCCCGAGCGCCTTGAAATGATAAGCGGCATATACCTTAAGCTCTTTGAGATATACCGCAGCTACCGTGACGTTATCGACTGCGTTACCACCTGGGGCGTAGCTGATGACTACACCTGGCTTGACAGCTTCGGCATGGGCGAGGATATGCCAAAGCTAAAGCAATACCCGCTGATGTTTGACACCGCACACAAGCCCAAGAGCTGTGTGGGGCGGCTGATTGAGAGGGCGTAGGAATAAACATACGCTGAAATGCTGCAAATTGGGATCTGTAGTTTAGGTAACAGGTGAGGTGTCGCCCTTACAGGCGACAATATGTCCATTCGGACTTTTATCCTAATGAAATCGCCTGAATAAAACGAAAGCGCTTCCCAAACAGCCCGAATGGGCATCTGCGGCGCAGCCGCTCCTCAATTATGCATTATGAATTATGCATTATGCATTGATATATGTTGGCGAAAAGTTCACAGGGTTTAAAGATTGGTGATAGGTGGCACGAAACAAGCCGCCTCTTTACAGCGTGGAACGGAAAGCCCATGCACGGGGCAACGCCCTTTGTTTGGCTTGAAAAACTATGCAAGGCGCACGGGCTGCCCAAAGTGAACTTACATTCATTCAGACACTTGAACGCCTCGCTGCTGATCTCGCAGGGCGTGGACGTTAAGACGGTGCAAAGCGTTCTCGGTCACTCGCAGGCAAGCACGACACTTGATATATATGCTGCCGCTTTCCGTGAGCGTGAGGCTCAGGCTCTCGGGGCAGTTGCTGCCGTTCTCAATGAGCCGATAAGTAAAAAAGCATAGAACAAATAAAGGGTAGCAGGCATTAATGAACCGCCGCCCTTTTCTTATTATCACTATTCAAAAAATTTTGGGGCATAACGCACAAACAACGCACAAATCCCGTTTTCGGGCAAAATAAAAAACTCTGAAACGGCGTATTTACGTCATTTCAGAGCTTTCTTTACTGGTGCGGCAAATGGGACTTGAACCCATACGTCAAAGACACACGCCCCTCAAACGTATGACAGCACATTCGGAATATCCGATAACGCGCTTGTAAATGCCGTATCTTCAGCGCTTTACAGTGTGTATCAAAACAATAAAACACATAAAAACCTTTTAAAATGTCGTAGTAGTGTCGTAGTAATTTGCTTACAAGCATTCAAATCAGACGCAATATATTGTTATAATTATATTTCTTAGGCGCAATTTATGGTACTTGACAACTGTAGTTATTTATGTTATCATATAGGTAACAACTCCCCCAGGCCTCTGTGGCAACACATGCACACTTGGGGGCTTTCTGCTATACAAGGAGCACTATTATGAAAAGTTTTAAAACCATACAAGAGCAAATAGAATTACTCCGTTCAAGAAATCTAACTATAGATGATGAGTCTATCGCATATGATTTTTTATTAAAAAATAATTATTATCGTATAAGTGGCTATTCGCTGACTTTACGTCATCAAGATTTGTTCTATCCCTCCACATCATTTCAGAATATAATAGATATATATAATTTCGATCATGAATTCAGAATGCTTTTGTGGAATACAATTCAAATAATAGAAATAACAGTAAAATCAATTTATGCCTATTATTTTACTATGAAAAACTCTCCGACTGACTATCTTGACTCAAGTAAATTTACTGATGAAGTAATACATAAAAGTATCATCGATAAAGTCATGGATCAAAAGGATAAACGAAAATCACACGAGGCTTTTATTCAACATTATGTAAATGACCTTAACGAGGATATGCCTTTGTGGGTAGCTGTAGATTTATTTACTTTTTCAGACATTTCAAAGCTTTATTCAATTTCAAAAGGCGACTTAAAAAAAGATGTTGCCTCTGAGTTGGGGTTACATTTTAATTCTGCACCCGATGTCTTAAAAAAATATCTGCATAGTATAACGATATTAAGAAACCTATGTGCACACGAGAGTCGTATTTATAATAGGCTATTTATTACCAAGCCCAGTTTAAATAGAAACGAGCTTAGTTATTTGAGGGATAACCCCGATGGTACCAAAGATAATTCGCACGTTTTTGGATATTTGTTTAATATTAAACGTTTAGTAGACACAAAAACATTTTCTCAGTTTAAGACATCACTTATAGATTTAACCAAAAAATACCCCTTTGTTGATATGCGGTACTATGGTTTTTGTGAAAAATGGGATCAAGTATTGTAATTATTTTGATTCTTTCTACATATAATAATAACACAGTCCCTGCAAGCTTTAATAAAAGCGCAATACCGCAGGTCTTCTGATAAAAAAGGCTGCCGGTCACCTGACCGGCAGCCTTAGCTTTTACTTAATCTCTCCCTTTGGTAATGTAAGCTATATCGTCAGAATTCACCCACCCTGTGACATACAGTCCTACGGGGGTTCTGCCGCAGTTTGACTTGCTCGTGGTGATGCGGTACTTGCCGCTGACAAGCTTGCCGTCGTAAAGGTAGTAGTTTCCCGACAGGGTGTTCACCGGTACCTGCCCGCCCGAAGACACATACAGCTTAGCGCCCTTCAGCGTTATCTTGCTGCCTTTGGTAAGTACAGGTGTCTTTGCTGCGGGAACGCTGTAAACCGCCCTGCCCTTCTCGTCATACACCATATACCCCGCCTTGCAGGCTTTCTTTGCGTTGTCAAGGTTTGAGTATGCCCCGATCTGCGACTTGCTGTCAGTCCAGCTCTTACGTATGCGGTAGAGGTGCTTTGTGGTGGCTGTTGCCTTGGCAGATGTCTTAGTCGTTTGTCCGAGCCGTTTGTTGACCTCAGCTGCTATGTAGGGAAACTTCCCACCGAGATACGGTCCCGGGCAGCCTGTCGCTGCGAACCACTTGTGCATGGTCAGATTGCCTGACTTGTCGCCAGTGTAGTTGAGCTTCTTGATGCCGTTACGCTTACAGATATCCACACACAGATCTATGAGCTTGGCGAGCGCCTTGTCGGACACGTGCCAATCGGGAGCACCGCCGTCATTGGCGACCTCGATAGTGATAGCCCTGTTGTCATTCTCGGGCGATGATGTACACCAGCTGCGGTTTACTTCGTCCACGTAGAGGGCGACCCTGCCGTCTGTGCCGATAGCATAGTTGCTCGACACCTCACGTGAGGGATTTGCAAACAGCTCGCCGCACTGCTCGACGGTCAGGTTTCCAGCCATGTGATGTATGGTTATGGTGTCTATCTTGTGGTTTCGAGGTACGTTGCAGTTAGGCGACCTCTTAATATAGCTTACTAAGCTCGAATTACTCATCTTGGTTTCCTCCTTTATCTTCTAAATGCTTTTTCAACTTTGTTATGGCTTTCATCAAAAACGGTGGCAGGGGCACGCCTATCTCGCCGAGATTTTCGAGCACCGATATGCACTCGTTGATGATGAGCCATATAGTGACTATCAGCCCGAGATAATAGCTCATCTCTATGTCTACCCCTACGCCTTTAAGCCCTGAGAACAGCACCCAGTCCATCACGGCAGCTACGATCACAACGCCGATGTAGCCTACCTTTTTAACTATGCCCTTAAGCCCGACCTTGCTCGACAGCTCTCCCCTGATGTATGCCGCCGAGATGCCTGATATGTAATCTACGCTCATCATCACGATGAGCAGTGCGAGTGGTATGAGTATCACCCGTGTATATGCCAGCAGCCCCGCCAGAGCCGCTGACAGCAGAAGTTTAAGTTTATCCATATCTTCACCCCCTACCACTAAATGCCTGCTATGTGCCCCGGGGCAAGTTTCAGCTCATCGGGTGAGCTGTCGGCGAAAACGCCCCGGTTGTGCTTTATCACATCATATAGCCCCCGAGAAAACGCCTCGACAAAGTCCTCTTCCTCGTCGTGGGAGAGAGGCGAGGGCTTGCAGAACTCGTGTATTATCGCATGGCATATCTCATGTAAAAAGATATACCGCTCATACTCGGGGTCGCCAAGCGATGACACGAATATCTCAGACTTCGGTGTGTGGCGACACTCGCCCGCTGTCAGAAAATCCCTCTTGGGGTTTTTGAACACCGCACCACGAACCACATCATACAGCGCATCGCCTACCCTGATAGCGTCGGGTATGCTCAGGGTGCCGTGTTCAAGGGTGTCTGATATGTGGTTGAGTATTATCTTCGGCTTGCCGTTTTCGAGCCTCAGATCATAATGCAGGTACTTTCTGCCTGCATACTCGCCCCTGCCCTCAATGGCTATTATCATAGTGCCGTCGCCGTTGTGCAGGGTATCTACTACCTCATAGTCCTTGCCACGCAGCAGCTCATGTCCGTCATCGGCTGTGATCTTGATATTCTCAGCAGCGGCATCATAAAACCGCTGCCAGTTTAAAACGTGCATTAGTCCGGCTGTCTCTATCATCTATATCAGCTCCCCTCGTATAGTATAGGCTCGTCTCTGGTCGTGCCACAGAGCGTGCAGGTGTAGCGTTTAACGCCCGACTGCTGCGCCGTGGCAGGCGTTATCACAACGCCCTCGTCCCACCTGTGGTCTGTATGCTCCAGCGAGTATATGTAGGTGCGGGGTGCTACGCCTGCTTTTGATTTGATATGCGCCACCTGAGCAGGAGTAAGCAGCTGAGTGCCGCCGAGATTGGTCGCACGGTCGAGCTCGGTATCGGTGATGTAGCCTAACTGGTACATAGACGATAGCGTCTCCATGTTGATATAGCTTTTCAACATAGCCTGCGACCAGTAGGTGTTTGCTGTATTTTGTGCTAATGCCGTCTTAGCATCGCTGACGATGGCGTTTGTGCAGCTGTCCGCAGCATATCTCTTATGCGCCTCGTCGCTGTAATCAACGGGAATGAATTGGAATGCCATACTACACCTCCTATACTACGCATACGCACGGGAATGCGTATGCTCGCTCTTCGTGGATATAGCGCTGTGATATGCCGTATGTAACGGGTGTCAGGTCGCCGGGTGTGCAGGTGCGCAGCAGTGTCTTTCTGGGCGAGCCGTTCTCAGCGTGTCCCTCTTCGGAGAATCTGTCATAGTACCCGTACTTGCTGCCCTCTGTCATAATGACGGGGTCGCCGCCGCCTGTGGGTGTTACCACGGCATAAGGCTCTGTTACACCTGTGAGCTCGGCATAGCTCTCGATAAACACCTTATCGTTTGACTCTCTCACCACCGCCGTGCCGTCAAGGTTGTACTCGATGTTGGTCTTTTTGACTTCGCCCAGTATCGCCACGAAGGCGGGGTCAAGCTGATAAAGGAAACCGTTCTCAAAGCTGTTGCCCAGCACAGTGGGTTTTATCGCAAAGTCATTGCCGTGATTAGTCCACGCCGCCTCTCGGTCGGCAGCTGAGAGGCGGCTATTCATCCACTCATAGGCATTTGACTTTGAATAGATGCCCTCACCCTGAATCGCACGGGATATGATATTGATACCCGATGTGTTGCCGTCGGCGGTGCCGAGAACAGTAACGTTCTGATCGTCCACCGCAGTGAACTCATAGACACTGGTGTCTGATGCCGTCCTCGTTGTGCCGTTTGGCAGTATCACGGTATAGCCTGCAAGCTTAATGCCCTGGTCGCCTACCTCTTGTGGGAATTTCACACGCAGCACTATCTTGCTGCCTATCGGGATATCCCTGTCAAGTTCCGTGAAATTAAGAACTGTCCACCCGGGGCTGCCTACCGATACTCTTACGGTCTCTATCAGATTGTTCGAGCTGTCATAGCTCTTAACGTACACATCACGGTACCTGCGCAGCTTGCCGCCGGCAGGCACGTCATGTGTCAGAGTAAAGAGGTATGTAGTGTTATTATGCTCGTAGTTATACGGTCCCGCCTCCAGAGCAGATGAGGCGGTATACTCATACTCGTCCTCGACGAGGAAGTATAAATATCCCGAGCCGCTGTAAAAATGGTCGAGCTGCGGCACATTGACACGGTAAACGCTGCCTGCCGTCAGCACTGAGCTGGTTATCAGCAGCGCCTCTCGTGATAGAGCGTGCCCGAAGGGGTGTGTGCATTTGAGGGTCAAGCAGTGTGTCTTGGTATTATCAGCAGGGGTATCCTCGTCAATGCCGATGACTTTAAACGCCATCGACGACAGGCTGCTTGTACCTGTGACGGTATCAACAACGACCGCATCGCCATGGCGCAGCACCTTAAGGTGTCGCCCCGAGCGCACAAGCGCCTGAAGCTCTGCCGGCGTGGTGATATGTACCGAGCGCTCGAAGGCGGTGTCGATATCGTCCAGTGTCGCCAGCTCCTTGCCGTTGGCATTAACTGTCTCATACCACAGGTCGAGTGTACTGCCCGGCTGGGCTTTGCCGGTGTAAGCGCCTGTGCCTGTTTTACCGATGTTATCCCCCACATTATTATAATTAAACATAAAATGGGTACCGCCAGAGGATACTGTCATATCACCGACCACGCCCCACATAGACTCGGAATCAAACTCTATCCGAGCGCCACCTCTTATGATTTCCACGCCTTCACATTGAAATACTATCCTCGTCAGGTCGTCCCAAATTTGTTTTTCTATTCCACACGATGTTGAATATACATATTCGTTGATTTTTGTATAGCCGTTGTATTCGGTGACTTTGAGTCTGCCGTCCTTCGGCATCTTGGTGTCATCTCTCGCATCACCATTGGCAAGCCCTGTGAGTGCGTTCGAGATATTGCTCAGATAGCCCTTGATTGTGCTGATGAGCTCCTGCGTGCGGAGCTTGTTTAAGTAATTGTGGCTCATTTTGCCACCTCCTCATTAGGTTGATGTCCACATCGCTGCAAGCTCCTGCGCTGTGATGTCAACAAAATCTGCATTAAGCGCAAAGGGTGTCGTGTCGATGAAACCGGACTGTGCGTCATATTTATACGACGGGCTTCCTGCACTGCCTACATCACAGACCACAACATTCGTGCCTGCTGGATAGCTTTTGCCTGCGCCCTCGACAAAGTCTGCGGTGGTTGTAAAAGCGTCCGTAACGTTTACTACCTTGCCCACATTTGCCTCGGCGAGTGCAGGAAGGTCAGCAAATGCAACTGAGCCTCCCGGTCTGTACACACTCGACACCGCCGCATCGACCTTGTTATCGACCTCGTCCTTTGTGTAGGCATCTGTGATACCGTAGCCCGATATGGTCGAGGCTGTGTCTGCCTTGCCGGCAAGGCGGCTCTTGATCTCGTTGATGAGCTCCTGTGTGCGGTTTTCGTTAAGATAGCTATGTGTTGCCATGGTTTATGTCCTCCTTTAATTATCATTCCACATATCTGCTAATTCTTCGGCGGATATGGGTGTAAGTCCCAGCTCTTCAAACGTCTTGTCATTTTCGAGGGGCACGCCCTCGATCTGCGGCTTGTTTTTCAGGTTGTTATAGTCGTTCTCGTAGACTTTCTCAGCTCGGCCGACACTCCCGCTCACGTTACCTCTTGGGGTGAGAGCGCCGGATATCCTGCCCTTAACGCTTACCTGTCCGCTGATCTCTTTCATGTGGCATCACCGACCTTTGCGCACGCCGGCTGGACCGTGAACTTAGACTGCTCAATGAACGTCTTCGCCGTACCGTCAGCAAAGACATACAGGCAATCGTAGGTATACGCCATCGGCGGAAGGCTGACCGTCTCTTCGGGTTCGAGCACGAGCACCAGTGCCTGCGCCTCAGCGTCCCAATCGGCAGCGGTCAACACGTGCTTGATGACTTCTTTGCGGCAGGCTTCGACTTTGAAGACGACCTTGTCGCCTTCCTGCATCTGTATGGGCTGCCCCTCGCTGTCACGAGGTACTATGGCGATTACTTCAGTGTTGCCCTGCGTAATGGGGATATCGTTTGTGTTCATTATGGTCACCGCCCTATTCATCAAGCATCGCCAACAGCCCGTAGCAGTAGAACTGCTGCCCATTGAGCGTACAAGCCCCGGTATATGTTGTTGGTGCAATCCTCATCGTATATGTGTATTGGCTGATATATTCCGAAGATACTGCAAACAACGGGGCTAATACAGTAATTTTTGAATTGCTATTATATAAGCTGGCATTTCTTACAGTATTACCCGCCCCGTCCGAACCGGTATTACCATTTGCACCCGACATATCCTCAGTATCATCTGTGACAATATAAAACGGGTCATAGCCATTACCACTTTGCCCTGAAATGCCATACGGAACTGATAATGCCCACAGCTCCTCACCAGTTATTGCACTTTTGCCTTTGAAAAGAGTGCCTACATTATATCCCGTTTCGGGCAATGTTGTTTCATAACCCGCTCCAATACGGATTATAACATCACCGTTTTTTGATTTGATTAGCTGCCAAGCCGCTATGTTAAATTCCTGTGTTATAACTCGGGTAAAATCATCGTTGGAAACTGACAGAGATATCTTGTTAATGCCA
>JAFYET010000232.1 GCA_017544125.1 Ruminococcus sp.
CCTGTGCAGTTCGGCGGGCTCGGCTTTGACTATAAGTGGGACTTAGGGTTTATGAACGACACTATAAACTACATCAAGACCCCCGCCTATGACCGCCGCTACCACCATAACAAGATGAACTTCTCGATGAGCTATTTCTATAACGACCTGTTTATTCTGCCCTATTCTCACGATGAGGTGGTACACGGCAAAAAGACCATGCTCGATAAGGTGTTCGGTATGCAGAATGAGCAGTTCGCAACCATTCGTGCGCTGTATGCTTTCCAGATAGCCCACCCCGGCAAAAAGCTGGGCTTTATGGGCAACGAGATAGGTGAGTATATGGAGTGGCGACCCTACAAGGAGCTTGGCTGGAACCTGCTTACATACCCCCTGCACGACAGCCTGCGTGAATATGTAAAGGCGCTCAATCACGTTTACCTTAACACCCCCGCACTTTACGAGTGCGACTATGACCCCGCACATTTCCGCTGGATAGATGCCGATAATTCAAACCAGAGCATATTCTCATTCGCACGCTCTGACATAAACGGCGGCGAGGTCTACTGCGTGTTCAATTTCTCGGGCGTGCCGCAGACATACTATCTCAAAGTTCGTGATATGCGCACCTTTGAGGAGATACTCTGCTCTGACCGTGATATTTACAGCGGCTCGAACATGACCCACGGCAGGCGCAAGCCCTACGGCGGCAGGCTGGCACTTAAGCTCGCACCTTTCTCGGCTTATTACTTCCGTGCAATAGACGGCTGATACCAATGCACAATGCACAATTCACAATGCACAATGCACAATTATCCGCCTGAGGCGGACTTATATGAAAAACCACACCCCGAGGTTAACCCCCGGGGTGTTTGCTGTAAAAGAAATAATTGATATATTCTACATAGAACTGCACAAAAAACATTGACATTTTGGCAAAATGCTGATATAATAAAAATGGATAAAAATAATTCTCTGCAAGTGTGTGATTTTGTTGCTTTTGCAGAAGTGAAAGGGCGGTGAAGCGTATGATGGTGATACACGGAAAATCAAAGGCTGATGTCAAGGTCAGCGGTGCTGTGACCTTTTACCGCCGTGATGTTTTTGAGCCGCTTATGGAGCACAGAGATGACCCCGAGGCAGAATTCAGGCGCTTTACCGATGCGAGGGATACCTCGATAAAAGAGCTTGAAGCCGAGTATGAGATAGCCCTTGAAAAAGCGGGCGAGGAGGCAGCAGGCATCTTCGAGATACAAAAGCAGATGATCGAGGACGAGGATTTTTCCGACCTGGTAGCCGGCATAATCAGAAGCCAGCAGTGCTGCGCCGAGTTTGCAGTTAAGTGCGCATCAAAGACATTCTCCGACCTTCTGCGCTTTTCAGGCAGCGAGTATATGTCGCAGCGCTCTGAGGATATCTTTTTTATAAGCGACAGGCTGATAAGAAAGCTCGCAGGCGTTGAAAAGCGCCTTGGGCATTACAACAAAGAGGTCATAGTCTGCGCCGACACGCTCTCGTCATCTGACATACTGCTTATGCAAAGCCCGTTTATAGTGGCTATATGCGTAAAGCGTGACCTGGAGATGTCGCACCTGGCGCTGCTTGCGCAGGGGCTGGGCATACCCCTTATCTCCGACCTTGGCGATAAACTGGACAGGCACCTTGACGGTATGCAGGCAACAGCTGACTGCACCACGGGTATGCTGATAATTGAGAACTGAGCATGGTGCATGGATATGTTTGTTGTAAAAGGTGACGCATACACAATAGAGTGCATAGAACCGAATATTGAAAAATCGTATTTCAAATACAATGGCAGCGACAAATACGGGCTGTGCATATTGGTGCTCGAAAAGCTTTATGCGCACGGGTATATTGAAGGGGCATTGAAAAGCCTCTGCGAGCAGATGAGTGTAGGTACAGACTTCGGCTCTATCAATCTGCCGAGCCTGTTTGATACATTTGATGAGGGTGATGAGGACTATTATTTTGAAAGCGGCATAGAGTTTGTTTATGATGAAGCTGTACATATAATATCAAACGCCGAGTTCATATCTCTCTTTGAACAGATGATAAGTATTCATAAGAATGAGCCTGGATCAGAGAAATGCGCAGAATATTTGCCAAGGCTCAAAGAACTGTATAAATAACAACACCCCGAAGAAAACTTCGGGGTGTTTTATTGTTTGCATTATCAGGAAGCAGCCTTCTTTGAATCGCTGTTCTTGTTGAGGAACTCGTTGTACTTTTCGTAAACGGTCTTGGGCAGGTATCTGTCGATAGCGTCCTTGTTCTCGCTGAATACTATCTTGTCCTGAACTTCCTTTATCTTGGCATCGAAATCCTTGTCCTTTGCCTCGTGGAGTATCGTGTCAAAGTTTGTCTCGTCGTCAAGATACTCGCTCGACCTGAGTGTGATGTCGCCCTTTGACATGATGTAGTAGGCGTTGTCGTCCTCATAGGTAACTATGCCGTCGATATCAGCGTCCTTTACAGCCTGTAGGCGCTTGCCGTAGTCGCCCTCGAGAGTTTCCTCGTCGAGATTTGAGAAGTTTATGAGCCTTTCGTTTGCATAGGGGTCAGGCTCTGCCTCTTCGGCATCGGCTGTGTCTGTGTCGGTTATGTCTGTGATGTCATCGCTTGTGATGTCGATAGTGCCGGCATCTGATGCGTCATCGCTGCTGCCGTCTGCTGCGCTGTCATCGGTCACAGTGCTGTCATCTGCTGCGCTTGAATCATCTGCAACGCTTGTGTCATCAACAACGCTGCTGTCTTCATTCTCAGCCTCGAATGACGAAACGCTCTCGGTAACTTCCTTCTCGCTGCTGTCAGCATCAGCTGTGCTCTCGTCCTGTGAAGAAGCATCGTCTGCGCTGCTTGCATCATCTTTGCTGCTGTCGTCGGCAGTGCTCTCGTCAGTGCCGCTTTCATCAGCAGGTGTGGTGTCTGTATCTGCCGTGCCGTCGTCAGCTGCCGTGTCGTCCTCATCTTCGGGGGCAGTCTCGGCGGTATCGGTTTCGGCGCTTTGCAAAGGAACGGAACGTTGATCGAGCAGCGCTTTTATCCCGAACCCTGCGGCGAAAACTCCGGAAAGCGCACAAATATCTCCTTCATATCCGCATTATTTGACAACAACGTGCGGATTTGGTATACTTGTATTACAGATATAATACCTTTGGACGGAGTCGTAAAATGAAAC
>JAFYET010000233.1 GCA_017544125.1 Ruminococcus sp.
GGCGCAGCCGCTGAGACCGTTTTGCGGCTGCCGCCGATAGGCGGCAAGAGCCGAGCGAAGCGAGGCGATACCGCCTCCCCCCAAGGGGAGGTGCCTGCGAAGCAGGCGGAGGGGATAGCACCCGAGCGCTGTTCGCCAAAGCCAAACTCTCTCGTTTTCCAAACGTGCAGTGTGGGGGCTTTCCGCTCGCCCCCACGCCCCTTCGGACGCACGCCCTCGCAAACACAATTACCTCGATAACTTCCAATTTATCACACACCAAATTATATCACACAATCCCCCACAAGTCAACAAAAAACTCTCCGCTAAAAAGCGAAGAGTTTATTAACATTATTATCAGCTGCTCATTTTGGCTGTTGCCTTGTCCTCGGTGAACACACGCCTGATATCAGCGCCTAAGCCACGGAGCTTTTCGTCTATGTTCTCATAGCCACGCTCGATATAGAAGATATTGTCTATCTCGGTAGTACCCTCGGCTGCAAGACCTGCAATTACCATTGCAGCGCCTGCACGCAGGTCAGTAGCGATAACGGGGGCACCCTTAAGGCTGCCAACGCCCTGTATAACTGCCACCTTACCGTCAACGGAGATGTCTGCGCCCATCTTTCTGAGCTCGCCCACATATCTGAAACGGTTATCGAAAATATCGTCAGTAACAATGCTCGTACCCTCTGCAAGTGTGAGCAGGGTCGAGAACTGGGGCTGCATATCTGTCGGGAAGCCGGGGTGAGGCTGAGTTTTGAGCGAGGTCTTTACCATAGGACCTTCAACGCTTACTCTCACGCTCTCATCAAATTCCTCCACCGTAACGCCGACCTTTCTCAGCTTTGCGGTTATTGACTCCAAGTGCTTGGGTATAACGTTTGTAATAAGTACATTGCCCCTTGTAGCGGCAGCTGCCACCATATATGTGCCTGCCTCTATCTGATCGGGAATAGTTGCATAGGTAACGCCGTGAAGGTGATCAACGCCCCTTATCTTGATAACATCAGTACCTGCGCCCCTGATATCAGCGCCCATGGAATTGAGGAAGTTAGCAAGATCGACTATGTGCGGCTCCTTAGCGCAGTTTTCTATAATAGTAAGACCCTCAGCCTTAACTGCGGCGAAGATAGCGTTTATAGTCGCACCCACGGTGATAAAATCAAAGTAAATCTGCGAGCCTATGAGCCTGTCAGCTGTTACGTGATTTGCGCCGTTTATTATCTCATCCTTAGCGCCCAGCGAGCGGAAAGCCTTTAAGTGCTGGTCGATGGGTCTGTCACCAAGGTCACAGCCGCCCGGCATAGGAACATATGCCTCATGGAACCTGCCAAGCAGGGTACCGAGGAAATAGCTCGAAGCCCTCATTGTTATCGCAAGCTCATAGGGAACTACGGGCTCACGGATATTTCTTGTATCAAAGCGTATAGTATTCCTGTTAATGATCTTTACATCTGCGCCCATTTCCTTAAGGATCTTGACGCACTTGGTTATATCGCTTATCTCAGGAACGTTTTCAAGAACGCAGGGCTCATCGCAAAGTATTGTTGCTGCAACGAGTGCAACTGCCGCATTCTTGGCACCGCTTATAGAGACTTCACCCTCCAGCGGCTTACCGCCCCTTATTATAAATTTTTCCACTTGATCCACAACCCCTTGATCTACGGAAATCGTTAACATTGTAACACTGTTTTCCGTTATTATACCACAGCTGCGCTTGATTTAAAAGCTTTCACGGATAAATTCTGCTAATTACCTAAAAATTTCCACCTTGCAGAAGAATTTAAGTATAAAATTCCCCCGCCGAGTTTGCAGAATTAACACATTTTTTTGAATTTCTCACTAACGGCCCCTGCATTTGTCTGACAAACGGCGGGCATAAACCCGGACGACCCGCCTGCATACAGCCTGTGGATTTGGTGCAGGATATATAATAACAAAATAATATGTAAAATTTAGTACACTAATATTTTACCACATACTTCAGAAAAAATCAATAGGAAATTCTCGAAAAATCGCCTTTTTTCAGAGTTTTTTTCACGTTTATTACGGAAGAAAAACAGACAGTTTACAGAATAAAATCGTTTTGTAACCGAATAAAGCGCCATCTGTAACCTTTTGTAATATTTGACTTGTCCAAAAAAATCCCCGAATTTTCAACTTGTAAATTATAATACTGTTTGTTAACCTTGGAAACTAATATTTTCTGTTTTTGACAAAATTCTTTTAGCTGCTGCGGGAATTATTCCTGCAATTACCAACACTTTTTTCGCCGCCGCTGCGCTAAGGGCTTGTTCTTTTTTGCAATTCTTTCTCATATCCTTTTAAAAACGGCATGAGAGGAGAATAAAAATGCTTGATATTCTGAAAATGGAGCTTGACCCTGCAAAAGAAAAGCAAAAGAGTGACATCTGGGGGCTGAGCGCCCACGAGGCGGCGCAGCGGCTGTTAAAAGACGGCGAGAACCGCCTTGACAGCCGAAAAAGAAACGGGGCGCTAAGGATATTTGCAAACCAGTTTCATGACATAATGGTGATGATACTGCTGTTTGCAATGGCGGTGACGGTGGCTATGGGGCAGATAAGCGATGCTGTGCCGATACTCGTTATAATAGTGATAAACGCTTCACTCGGGTTCTTTCAGGAATACAGGTGCGAGAGAACGCTTGAAAAGTTAGAAGCCATGACCGCCCCCACCGCAAAGGTCTACAGAGACGGCAGACTTATGACCATTCCCTCACGGGAGGTGGTATGCGGCGACATTATAAGCATAACAGCAGGCGACATGATACCCTGCGACGGGTACATAATCAAATGCTCAGCCCTTGAATGCGATGAGAGCACGCTAAACGGCGAGAGCGCCCCCGCACGCAAGAGAGCAAGGGCAAACGAGGAGGAGTTTTCGGAGATAAACCTTGACTATATGCTCTACATGGGCACCACCGCCGTCAAAGGCTCGGGGCTGATGCAGGCGTGCTTTACGGGCAAAGCCACGCAGATAGGCAGGATATCGCAGATGATAAGCGAAAGCGGCGATGAGCCCACACCGCTTCAGAAAAAGCTGGGCGAGCTTGGGAAGATGCTTGCGATGATATGCGTGATAATATGCGTGCTGACTTTTATTGCGGGGATATTACGGGGCGAGGGGCTTGCCGATATGCTGATGACCTCTATCACCATTGCGGTTGCCGCCATACCCGAAGGGCTGCCTGCGGCGGTGACGATAGCGCTTTCGCTGTCGGTAAGGCGAATGCTCAAAAAGCAGGCGCTCGTTCACAGGCTGCACAGTGTTGAAACGCTGGGGTGTGCCGATGTGATATGCACCGACAAAACAGGCACGCTGACACAGAACAAAATGACCGTGACGCAGATGTTCATCTACTCGGAAAAGCCCTGCGAATACGCCCTTGACGAGGGCGCATACAACACTCAGAAGCAGGGCAGCCAGCGGGCGGTGAAGCTATTCTGCGAGTGTGCGGCACTTTGCAATGATGCGGTGATATCCGCAAAAAGAGCCACCCCCTCGGGGCGCAACAGGGGCAGAACGAGCATCATCTGCGAGGGCGAGCCCACAGAGGCAGCACTTGCGCTTATGGCGCAGGCAAACGGCATGACCGCACAGCACACGGGGGCAAAGCGTATAGCCGAGCAGCCCTTTGACAGTGAGAGCAGGAAAATGCAGGTGACAGTAGAATACGATGACGGCAGGAGGGTGAGCTTTACAAAGGGTGCGCCCGATGCGGTGATAAAGGGCTGCCTGCTGCGGCTTGACGGGGGCGGGAGCTTTACGCTGAGTGCAGGCGAGAAAGAGCTTATAAACCGGGTATGCGAGAGATATGCAGCAGACGGGCTGCGGGTGCTGGCGCTTAGCTGCGACCTCGGGCAGGGGGAGGTATTCTTAGGGCTTGCAGCACTCAAAGACCCCCTGCGTGAAGAAGCAAGGAGCGCTGTAATAAGCTGCCGCAGGGCGGGCATAAGAACCGTTATGATAACAGGCGACCACATACTCACAGCCAAAGCCATAGCCAAAGAGGCAGGGATATTACGTGAGGGCGACAAGGCGCTGACGGGGGCGGAGCTTGACAAGCTCACAGATGAGCAGCTGACAGATATCATCGGGCAGGTGAGCGTATATGCACGGGTAACGCCGGCCCACAAGCTGCGTATAGTAAAGGCGCTCAGGCAGCAGGGGCACATATGCGCCATGACGGGCGACGGCGTTAACGATGCCCCTGCAATAAAGGAAGCCGACATAGGCGTATCAATGGGGCTGACGGGAACAGACGTTACCAAGCAGGCGGCGGACGTGATACTGCTTGATGACAACTTTGCCACACTCGAGGGAGCTGTGCGTGAGGGGCGTGCCATATACTCAAACATCAGGAAGTTCGTGCGGTTTCTGCTGGGGTGCAACATAGGCGAGGTACTGACCACCCTCGGGGCGATAGTCATAGGTATGCCCGCAATACTCACCCCATCGCAGATACTCTTGGTAAACCTGGTAACAGACGGGCTGCCTGCGGTGGCGCTGGGGCTTGAGCCGCCCGAAGCTGAGATAATGAACCGACCGCCCCGCAAAAACAGCGACAGCTTCTTTGAGGGCGGACTGCTCTTCTCGGTATTCATAAGGGGCATACTCATAGCCCTTTCGACCCTTGCAGGGTTCGGGGTGCTGTTACGGCTGGGTGCTCCCCTGCCCTGCGCACGGACGGGTGCGCTCATAACCCTTTCGGTAAGCCAGCTGATACACGTTTTTGAATGCAGAAGCGAGGATAAGCCCCTATACAAGGTCGGGCTTTGTGGCAACCCTGCACTCGTTTTATCGGTGGCGTTATCACTCGCAGCGCTGTTTGCAGCAGTTTACATACCTGTATTATCGGGCATTTTTTCATCGGTGAGCATGGCGGCGGGGCAGCTTATGATATCGCTCGCATTTGCAGCAGCTGTACCTTTGGTTGTACAGCTATACAAGCTCACACGCCGCAGATAGGGCTGTAACCTTATTACAACGGGGTTAAAATATCTTTACAGTTTTTATAAATTTATTGACATATCCTGCCGTTTGTGGTATCATTTTCGCAAAGGAAAGCAGACGTGCTCCTTTTGATATAAAGGCTGTAAAGAAAGAAATACATACAGCCGATTCCCCTGATGATTTATATGATGACGCAAAATTGCCGCTCGTAATGAGCGGCAGATTTTTTTGCAAAACAGCTAACTGTCCAAAAATTTGCATTGACAAA
>JAFYET010000234.1 GCA_017544125.1 Ruminococcus sp.
CAACGTCCTTCACTGCCGCAGAAAGGCATGAGGAAGCGTAGGTGGTTATGAGCAGCAGACGCTTTTCGTTGTTGCCGCCTGTTGCACGCACCGTGTCAACAAAGGTCTTGTTCATTCTGTCAACACAGCGCCTGCCCTCCTCGGTGCCGCCGTTCCACTCCTGGGGCGAGCCCTTTACTCTCGGCTCGTTTAGCCCCTCGAAGATAAGGTGGTCGCCGTAATCGGCAAAGCGCTTTGCTATCTGCTCCCAGATAGCGGCGTTCTCCTTGTCTGATTCGTCGATATGCTCGTTGTCGGGTATGCGCCACTCTTCCTCGTGGTGCGAGTTGATTATTACATACAGCCCGTCATCGTAGGCGTAGTTCACCACCTCCTGCACACGGTCAAGCCATTCGCTGTCAATAGTGTAGCTATCGTCTACATGGTTGCCCCAGGTAACGGGTATGCGTATAAGGTTAAAGCCCTTATCCTTTATGCCGTCTATCATCTGCTTGGTGGTCTTGGGGTTGCCCCAGCCCGTTTCGGTTGAAAGCCCCGTGCCGTCAAACACATCCAGCGAGTTGCCGAGGTTCCAGCCGACTTTGAGCTCCGATACCAGCTCAGATGCCTTTATGTCTCTTACCTCGCCGCTTCTTGCCAGGTCAGCCGCCGGGGTCGCAGCCCCATTATCCGACGAGCTGCCTGCCGTGGCTGATGATGCCTCGCTCTGTGCTGACGAAGCCCCATCTGATGATGAGCCCTTATCACCGCAGCCTGTCAATGCCGACAGGCACAAAGCCGCCGCTGCCAATAATGCGAGTGGTTTCTTAGTATACATAATATCACCTGCTATCCTCAATTCTTATAAACAAGGCAAACTGATGCTGCATCTTACCTCTTACCTCTGATATCTTACCTCTAATTATACCACAAAGCCCGCCACTTGACAACCCCCCTTTATTATGGTATAATACAATGATGGATAAGCATTTTTGATTGGAGGATCTATAAAAATGGATAAAGAACAGTTTGCAGAAGTTTACAGGCATTCGCTTGCTCATATACTTGCAAAGGCAGTCATCGAGCTTTACGGCAAGGAGGTACAGTATGCAATAGGCCCGCAGATAGCTGACGGCTTCTATTATGACTTCACCTTTCCCGAGGGCGTGACCGTATCGCAGGAGGATTTCGGCAAGATAGACAACAAGATGCACGAGATAATCAAAAGGCGTGAGGACTGGGTACGCAAGGAGGTTTCAAAGGCAGAGGCTTCCGTGATGTTCGCATCACAGAAGTTCAAGATGGAGATAATCAACGACCTTGCAGATGACGAGACTATCACCGTTTACTACACCGGCGATGATTACGTTGACCTGTGCCGTGGACCTCACGTTGACAATTCTCAGGAGCTTATGGGCACAGCATTTGAGCTGAGGGCTGTTTCGGGCGCTTACTGGAGAGGCGACGAGACTAAGGACAGCCTGACAAGGATATACGCTTACGCATTCCAGGACAAGGCAGCGCTCAAGGCACACAAGCAGCTTATCAAAGAAGCCCTCGAGCGTGACCACAAGAAGCTCGGCAAAGAGCTTGACCTGTTTATGTTTGACCACACAGCACCCGGTATGCCCTACTGGCTGCCGAGAGGCTGGAAGCTCTTCAACTCGCTGCTTTCCTACTGGAGAGAGGTTCACGAGAGGCACGGCTACACCGAGATAGCAGGTCCTGTGATCTCGAAGAAGGAGCTTTGGGTAACATCGGGTCACTGGGCACACTATATGGACGGAATGTTCATTATCCCCGGCGAGAATGAGGACGACCCCGACACATTCGCACTAAAGCCCATGAACTGCCCCAACGCAATAAAGGTATACATGAGCAAGCAGCGTTCTTACAAGGAGCTGCCTATCAGGATAAACCAGGTAGATACCATACACAGAAAAGAAAAATCAGGCGAATTAAACGGTCTTTTCAGAGTACAGCTTTTCAGGCAGGACGATGCGCACATTCTCGTTACCGAAGAGCAGATAGCTGACGAGATAATGGATATACTGAGCATCGCCACCGAGCTTTATGACACATTCGGGCTTACATACACAGCCGAGCTTTCAACACGCCCCGATGACTACATGGGCGACATAAACGTATGGAACAAGGCTGAGGCTGACCTTAAAGCGATACTTGACAAGGTATACGGCGAGGGCGGCTATGAGCTCAACGAGGGCGACGGTGCATTCTACGGCCCTAAGATAGACCTTAAGATGAAGGACGCTCTCGGCAGAGAGTGGCAGATGGGCACAATACAGCTCGACTTCCAGCTGCCCCTCAACTTCAAGATGAAGTACATAGCACAGGACGGCACAGAGAAGCAGCCTGTTATGATACACAGGGCTATATTCGGCTCGTTCGAGAGGTTCATAGGCATAATCATCGAAAACTACAAGGCGCTGTTCCCCTTCTGGCTCAACCCCTATCAGGTGGGCATCGTGCCTATCAGAACCGAGCACAACGACTATGCAAAGAAAGTATACGAGCTGCTCACAAAGAACCACATTCGTGCCGAGGTGGACTACACCGACGACAACATGAAGAACAAGATAAAGAAGTTCAAGAACTACAAGGACCCCTACATCATCGTGCTTGGCGATGCCGAGGCGGAGAACAACACCGTTTCTATCAACATCAGAGGCAACAAGAAGCTGAACGACGTGCCGCTTGACAAGTTTGTTGAGATGTGCGTAAAGATGAACGAGGAGAAGCCGCTTGAGGTAATTGATACACTTTGATCTCACAGGACTGCTGCTTTGGCGGCAGTCCTTTTTATTGTGATTTGCGCTAAACTCCGATACAAAACTTTGTGAAATATGCCAAGTTGAAATTCCTGTCATTCGTGCGATTTATATATTGTAAGCACATCGGGGCAGCGCACAGCTCCGGTGATAACTCATAGCGGCAAGGAAGCCGTGAAAAATTTATAATACATGGAGGTATTTATTATGAGTATGGTAGTTAGAACAAACACAATGGCTATAAACGCCAACAACGCACTTAACAAGAACAACAGCACAGTTGCAGG
>JAFYET010000235.1 GCA_017544125.1 Ruminococcus sp.
CCCGTCTGACCCATAACTGTCACCGGTTGACACTACGCTCACCTCCGTTATTTTCAAAATAGCATATATATTATATCACTTAACAAACTGCTTGTCAATATTTTTATGTCGCATTTCTTGACTAAAAAACCTAAAAGTGCTATAATCAATTTGGTGATATGATGAATATAATTGTAAGAGCGCTGAGAAAGCAGGAAACTGCCGTGCTTGACGACTTTCTGTATGAAGCCATATTTATCCCAAAGGGGGTAACACCCCCGCCAAAGGATATAATCAAGCGCCCCGAGCTTCAGGTGTATGTTGAGAACTTTGGCAAAAGAGCAGGCGACACCGCCCTTGTTGCCGAGGCTGACGGGCAGATAGTCGGTGCTGTGTGGGTGCGCATAATGAACGACTACGGGCATATAGATGATAATACACCCTCCTTTGCTGTCTCTTTATATAAGGAATACCGAAGTAAGGGAATAGGTACCAGACTTATGAGTGAGATGCTCGACACTTTGAGAGAAGCAGGCTTTTTTCAGGCTTCGCTTGCCGTGCAGAAAGCAAACTCTGCAGTTAATATGTATAAAAAGCTCGGCTGTGAGATAATTGATGAAAACGAAGAAGAATATATAATGCTTTGCAAGCTATAAAAAGGAATGATTTTATGAAGATAATGGCTGTAGATTACGGCGATGCAAGAACAGGCCTTGCGGTGTGCGACAGGACGGAGTTTTTGGCTTCACCAATAGGCACCATAGAGGAGCGCAATATGCAGATGCTTGCTATGAAGGTATCGCATATGGCACAGCAGTATGAGGTAGGGGAGATAGTTGTGGGGCTGCCCCTTAACATGAACGGCTCTTTCGGGCCGAGGGCTGAGAGGTGCAAGCAGTTTGCCGACCTGCTAAATGAGATAGCGCCCTGCCCTGTTAATATGTGGGACGAGCGCTCGACCACCGTGTCGGCACACAACATTCTCAATGAAACTAACGTCAGAGGCAAGAAGCGCAAGGCGGTAGTTGATACCGTTGCTGCCACTCTGATACTGGAGGGTTATCTTGAATACAGAAAAAACAAAAAGAACTCTCAGCAGGAGACGTAAGATAGCCTATATTATTTTAATAGTCTATTTTGTTCTGCTGGGGCTTGAGATGTATCGCTCAAACACCACCCTCGAGGTGGAGAACTTTGAGTATAAGTCAAAGTCGCTGCCAAAGGGCTTTGATGGGGTGAAGATCGTGTCTGTTACCGACTACCACAACCACGGCGGTGATTATGAAAACGAGCTGATAGATACTATCAAGGAGCAGAAGCCCGATTATATTTTCCTTGTGGGCGATATCATCGACAGAAACAGAAACGATATCTCAAAGGCAGCAGGCTTTATGAAAAAGTGTGCAGAGATAGCCCCCTGCTATCTTGCATACGGCAACCACGAGCTTGCCCTTAAGCAAAAGGAGGGGCAGTTCGAGGCGTACACCGAGGCTGCCGAAAAAGCAGGCGTTACGGTGCTTGATAATGACATTGCCGAGCTCTGGCGTGGTGATGAGATGATATACCTTGCAGGCACCACCACGGTGGGCGGCTTTATGGAGGTCGATGAAAAGCTGAAGGCGCTTGATGATTCTGCCCAGCTTCTGTGGATAGACCACTACCCCGAGAATTTTGAGGAGCTTTCTGTATGCGCCAAAAATAACGGCTTTGACGATGCGCTGTTTTTCAGCGGTCACGCCCACGGCGGGCTTATAGAGGTGCCTTATACACATAAAGGGCTTTATGCGCCGGGGCAGGGCTTTTTCCCGAAATACACCTCGGGCGAGTATCACAGCGGCGGCTGCGAGCTGCTTCTGAGCCGTGGCTGCGGCAACAGCGGCTATACCCTGCGTGTGTTCGACCCGTTCCACCTGGTAGTATGTACGCTCAAAGCCGCATAATGAGAGAGGTGATATATATGAGTGTTTATACCCTGAAAGCTGAGAGCTTTGAAATGCGCTATCTGCGCTTTGGCAAATCGGGCGGTCAGCCGATTGCCGTGATACCCGGCGCTTCTATAAAAAGCGTTATGGGTGCAGAGGAGGCTATAAAGGCGCAGTATGCCGGGTTTGCCGAGAGCTATGAAGTGTTCGTTTTTGACAGGATATCTGATATGCCGGCGGGCTTCACCACATATGATATGGCAGCCGACACCGAAAAGGCATTTGATATTCTGGATATAAAAAACGCCGATGTCTTCGGCGTATCGCAGGGCGGTATGATAGCGCAGCTTATTGCAGCCGAGCGTAATGACCTTGTGCGCAGGCTGGTGGTTTGTTCAAGCTCGGCATATATCCCCGATAATGCAGCCAAGATAATGGCCCAGTGGAAAGCCTTTTCTGCCGCTAAGGATATAACCGCCCTTATGCAGTCATTTGCGGGCAGCGTTTATTCGACGGGCTATTATAATAGGTATCGTGAAGCCTTTGACGCATATGCAGCTTCGGTAAATGATGATGACCTTGCCGCCTTTGAGATAACCGCCGGCAGCTTTGAGGGCTTTGATATACGGGGCAGGCTAAGCACTGTCACAGCCCCCGCGCTTGTGCTGTGCGGCGATGAGGATAAGATATTCTCACCCGAATGCTCAAAGGAGATAGCCGCCCTCACAAACGGCGAGCTTTACATTTACAGCGGCGAAGCCCATGCGGTGTATGATGAGAACGCCGATGTGCTGTCACGCATAAAAGAATATTTAGACAGGAAATAATAAATGCCCGGGGAAGCTCCTCGGGCATTGTTATATCATACATCATATAGATTATCCAGATACGCAACCGTTCTCTTGTCAAAGGTTATGTCCTGCGCTGTCATGTCCTCTTCAAGCTGCCATAGCTTTGATACGGCAAACACGCTCGACACGGGGAATGACTGTGAGTTGAGATACGCAAGGGTTATAACAGCAGGCGAGTAGCCCGTCTTGTCGGATAGGCGCTTTACCTTTGCAAGGCGTGCAAGGTTGGCAGTAGTGGCATAGCTGCTCTCTAACTGGTATGTAGCGCTCTGCCCTGCGGCGAGCTTTGAGAAAAAGCCCTTTGCCTGCGGCGAGAATGCCATTACAGGGAAGTTATTCTTCTCATACCACATATACTCTCTCATATCCATGCTCACCTGTGTGTCATCACCTAAGATGTCGGCGCTCGAGTGGGCAAGGCTGTAGTTTATCTGGCTCACCGAAAAGGGTGTCAGCCCGTTTTCAAGTGCGAATTTGTTTGCCTTGTCTATCCTCTCGGCTGTCCAGTTTGAAGCGCCTAAGATGTGTACTCTGCCGTCTTTGACGAACTTGTCAAGATAAGGCATTATCTCCTCAACAGGCTTTGAGGTGTCGTCACGGTGAAGCATATATATATCCGTGTAGTCTGTCTTTAAAGCCTCCAGCGACTGCATGAGGTCTTCGGTGACGGACTTCTCGTCAAGGCGGTGTATCGTCTCCTCCTCGGTAAAGTAAGGATGCCCGCCCTTGGTAGCTATTATAATGTCGGAGCGGTTGCCTCTGCTCTCTATCCACCTGCCTATCACCTGTTCGCTGGCACCGTCGCCGCCCTCTACCCAGTTGCAGTAAACACGGGCAGTGTCAATGCAGCTGCCGCCCAGCTCAGTGTATTTGTCGAGTATCTCAAAATAGCCCTCGTCATTGTCCTGCCTGTCGATGTTGGCAGTGCCTAATACGAGTGCGGGCAGTTCAAGTGAATACAGGTCGTTCTTTAAAGTGTACTTGATCATTTATCTTCCCCTCGAAATTGTTATCATACTATAATTATATTCTATCATATTTTTATGATGATAGTAATAAACTTTTTGTAAACAAAAATATTTTGTGAAAAAGCACTTGACATTCGGGGAAAAATGTTATATAATACATAAATGTAAAGTATGTTAGCTTTACAGCTTGTGAGAAAAGAGACGGATATTGTAAAAAGGCGGTGCTGCTTGTGATTAAAAATCTTGAATATGGGCTGCTGCTTGATGTTTACGGCTGTCTTCTGACCGATAAGCAGCTTGAAATGACAGAGCTTTATTATAATGATGACCTCTCGCTCTCGGAGATAGGCGAGCAGTTCGGCATTTCAAGGCAGGGCGTGCATGACAGCATAAAGCGCTCTGAGGCGGCTCTTGATGAATTTGAAGCAAAGCTCGGCATACTCAAAGCAAGGCAGGAGGAGATAGATGCTCTTATGAGCGTAAAGAGCGATGCTCTCGAAGCGCTCGACCAGTGCAGAAAGGTCTCCTTTGGAAAGAATATCGCCGATAAGATAATAAAAACACTTGAAAATATAGATTCACGCCTCGCAGAGCTTGGCGAGGAGCAGGAATAGAGGGGGTAAGCAAATGGCATTTGAAGGACTTTCTGATAAGCTCGGTAAAGTATTCAAGGGCTTGAAAAACAGAGGTAAGCTCACAGAGTCAGATGTAAAGGCAGCAATGCGTGAGGTAAGGCTCGCACTGCTCGAGGCTGACGTAAGCTATAAGGTCGTTAAGGATTTTATAGGCAAGGTAACTGAGCGCAGCATAGGCGAAGATGTACTTAAGAGCCTGACCCCCGGTCAGCAGGTAATAAAGATAGTTAACGAAGAGCTCATAAGCCTTATGGGTGAGTCGAACTCTAAGATAAACTTCCCCAATAAGCCCCCGTGCGTTATAATGATGTGCGGTCTTCAGGGCTGCGGTAAGACAACACATTCAGCTAAGCTGGCTAAGTATTTCAAGGCACAGGGCAAGCGCCCGCTGCTTATCGCTGCCGACGTTTACAGACCTGCTGCTATCGAGCAGTTAAAGGTCGTTGGCGAGAGAGCCGATGTGGCTGTATTTGAGATGGGGCAGATAGACCCCCGCAAGATTGTAAAAGAGGGTATCAAGCACGCTAAGGACTACGGTAATGATCTTGTTATCATAGATACCGCAGGCCGTCTGCATATAGATGAAGAGCTCATGCAGGAGCTTAAGGACGTAAAGGCTATTGCCGAGCCCAACGAGATAATGCTCGTTGTCGATGCTATGACAGGTCAGGACGCTGTTAACGTAGCAGCTTCATTTGACGAGGCGCTGGGCATCGACTCGGTAATACTCACAAAGCTCGATTCCGACACCCGTGGCGGTGCGGCGCTTTCAGTTCTTTCAGTAACAGGTAAGCCTATCAAGTTTGTGGGCATGGGCGAAAAGCTCGATGAGTTCGAGCCTTTCCACCCCGAGAGAATGGCTTCACGTATACTCGGTATGGGCGATATGCTCACACTTATCGAGAAGGCGACTGCTTCTGTTGATGAGGAGGAGGCTAAGAAGCTGGCAGATAAGATGGCTTCCGAGGGCTTTGACCTTAACGACCTGCTCGACCAGATGAAGACGATACAGAAGATAGGCAGTATGAAGAGCATAATCAGAATGCTTCCCGGTGCCAATAAGATAAACGATGAACAGATGGAGCAGGGCGAAAAGGCACTGCGCAAGACCGAGGCTATGATAAATTCCATGACCAAGGCAGAGAGGAGAAAGCCCTCTATCATCGACCCCAAGAGGAAAAGACGTATCGCTGCCGGCAGCGGCACCGAAGTTTCCGACGTAAATCAGCTTCTTAAGCAGTATGAGCAGATGAAGAAGATGATGAAGCAGTTCGGTCTCGGCGGAAACCTGCACGGCAAGAAGCAGAGAAAGGCAAGAGCTAATCTCCTGAAAGGTCTTGGCGGCAACGGTATGCCCTGATAAGATATAAGCACGCAAGTGATTATATACAACAAATATTTATACGGAGGTGAAAGAAAAATGGCAGTAAAGATAAGACTCAGAAGACTCGGCGCTAAGAAGAAGCCCTTCTACCGTGTTGTTGTTGCAGATTCGAGATATCCCAGAGACGGAAGATTTATCGAGGAGATCGGCTACTACGATGCTACTAAGGAGCCTTCCGTAATCAACATCGACCAGGAGAAGGCTAAGAGCTGGATCGCTAACGGCGCACAGCCCACAGATACAGTAAAGGCTCTTCTTAAGAGGATCGAGAAGTAATTGTTTGTAATTTAAGGCAGCGTACATCACGGTGTACGTTTGCCTGCTGATTACAGCAGATGTTACCTGAGCTTACAGCACCTATCCTGCAAGATGAGCTGTAGGCTTTAATTTTTCAGGAGAAAGAGGTATTTAATAATGAAAGAATTACTTGAAACAATAGTTGCTGAGCTTGTTGAGGACAAGAGCGCTATCGTGATAACAGAGGACGACCCCGATGAAGAGGGCGTTATAACCTTCCACCTGCACGTAGCTGAAGCCGATATGGGCAGAGTTATTGGTAAGCAGGGCAGGATAGCTAAGGCTATCAGAACTGTTATGCGTGCAAGCGCTTCCAGACAGGATCAGAAGATAATGGTCGAGATAGACTGATATAAAAATTGCCGCCTCGAGGTTTAATGCCTCGGGGCGGTTTTTGTATTATGTAAACAGCTTTGCGGGCTTGACCTCGCCCGTTTGTGCTTCAACGCATATAACACCGTTGCTGCCGTCATCATTAGTGTAATACAGCGCCCAGTAGGGTAGTGCGGTCATAATACCGCTTGTTGTGTCAATATGTACGGCGGAGTATTCAAGCTGTGCATAATTAAGTGTTATGTGCTTCGCTTTATTGCCGAGACTTTCCGCTGCTTTGTTTATGGCATCGGAGCAGTTGATTATCTTTAGCTGCTGTGTCTGTTTTAAATCGGTAAACTCATTTCCGCCGTAAACAGAAAACACCTTGTCCTCGCCGTAGAGCGAAACGATATAAGCTGTGGAAGGAATACCCTCTGACCATTGCCCGTCGGAAAACAGCTCATCGGCAAATAAAAACCGAAAACGCGAATCACCGAGCTTGCGGCAGAATATTATGTCGGCATAAACACCTTTGCCGTTTGCATCGGTGTAGTATAATGCGCATATGGGGTATAGTTCTGCGGTGCTGTCGATCGCATTGCTAAATGAATAAAGCTTTTCAAATGCTGTATCACTGAGCTGTTCCAAAGTGTAACTCCTGCTGCCGAATGTCACTTCCGTGTCGGTAAATCTGTTTTCAAAAACAAGGCTGTATGAAAGGCAGTTTGTTTCCTCATCTAACTCTATGTCGGGGTAATAAGTATCATAGCTTAGATCAAAGTCCTGAACAGCGTAGTATCCGTTTGTTGACAGCCAGACAAGCTTACTTTCGTCGATACGCCAGTCATAGCCATCTGCGTTTTCGTCAGGCTCTGCGACTGTGCCTCTTTCAAACGTGCCGTTGCCGAAAGCCTCATCGACAAGCAGCCGCAACTTGTCCTCGCCTATACTGTCATAGCGAAAGCTATATTCATAAGCTTCAGGTGTCGGCGGTATAAAAAAGCTGTTACCGTATGTAAAGTCATTTATGTTGTTTTCGCCTATCACTATTGAAAACGTACTGTCGCTTTTACCTGAGCAGGAACACAGACAAAGAAAAAGCACTGCACTGAACAGACATAGTATTTTTCTTTTCATTTAGCTTGCACCTCCTGATAATATTTCTCTATTAAATATATACGTTTAAAAGCATCAAAATGTGACAAAACCAGCAAGTACTTTGTATAAATGACCAAGACCACTCCGCTTGAATTATTGATATTTCCAAAAAAAGAACCTCCCCGAAGGGGAGGCTCTTGAAAGCTTACGCTTTTAATAATAACTTACCGCCTTGCCGCCGCACGAGAAAATAAAACCCGCATATGTGCAGGGTGGGTGGCGGCCCAACAGGTTCACGCTCCCTTCGTCCGTAGCCGTAATCAGCCCGGAGGGCGGTCACGGTCGGGAGGTCTGCAATCCGCTGCCGGAGATGACCCGCCTCCCTTAATGGAAGTGTTGGATCATAATGCCCGTGCTTCGTCGGACAAGGCAGAAAGAAATCAGCTTTTCTTTACTGATATCAGTATACCACATATCGGCAGAAATATCAATATGTATTTGCTACAAATAAAAGTTCCAAAATTTGTACATATTCCTAAAAACAGGAAAATGTGTGAATGTGCAGTGCTTTAGCCCTCGTCATCCTCATCATCGTAGTCAAACATTTCCTCGAGCTTTTTCATGAACACCGCACCGACTCTGTCGTATTCCTCGTCATCGTCGATGGTCACCATGATCTCCTCATCATCGGTGTACTCGCTCTTAAGTATTATAACAGCACCGCTGTCCTCAAGCTGCTCCTGCCCGTCCTCGTAATAGGGGGTCAGTGCGTAGTATGTCTCGCCCTCGAATTCCATTGAATCGAGCAGCTCAAACATCTGCTCCTTGCCGTCTTCATCGGTCAGTGAATATAA
>JAFYET010000236.1 GCA_017544125.1 Ruminococcus sp.
ATATGAACCCCGCTGATATAATATCCGAGCTTGCAAAGAACTTCATCGACTGTAAGGCAGACCCCAAGCTCGAGCTGTTTGATGAGATGTTCCACTCAATGGCGTGCAAAGCCGCAATAAAAGCAAACGACGACAACGATATTTTGGAGCTTCAGTCACTGGTGAATGCCGTTTACGGCAATGATGAGATAAGATACTGCCCCCACGGCAGACCTGTGATGATAAAGCTGACAAAACGTGATATAGAAAAGCAATTTCGCAGAATAGTATGAGTGATAAAAATAAGATACCCCTTATAGTGGTGTGCGGTCCTACCGCATCGGGCAAGACGGCGCATGCGGTGGAGCTTGCTAAAGTTTATAACGGCGAGGTCATCTCGGCTGACTCTATGCAGATATACAAGGGTATGTCAATAGCAACAGCCATGCCCACAAAAGATGAGATGCAGGGCATACCTCACCACCTGATAGATTTTTTAGAGCCTGATGTGAAATTCAGCGTGGCAGACTATCTGCCCCTTGCAAGGCAGTGCATAGAAAATGTATACAGCCGTGGCAGGCAGCCTATTATCTGCGGCGGAACGGGGCTTTATATATCCTCGCTGATAAAGAATGTAAGGTTTGAGGAAATAAGATCTGACCCCGCACTCAGGGCAAAGCTCGAAAACGAGTATAAAGAGCTCGGCGCACACGCCATGTGGCTGCGCTTAAATGAGATAGACCCGGAAACAGCCGTGAGCGTGCATGAAAACAACGCCCCCCGTGTTGTCAGGGGTATAGAAGCCTATATGCTCACAGGCAAGACGCTGTCACAGCTTCGGCGTGAGAGCATAACGCAGGAGAGCGATTATCAGAGCTGCATAATAGGTCTTGGCTTTAAGGACAGGGCAGTGCTCTATGAGCGGATAAACAGGCGTGTCGATATCATGGTAAGTGACGGGCTTGTGGAGGAATGCAGGGCTGTCTACGAAACAGGCGGGCTTGAAACTGCCTGCCAGGCTATCGGCTATAAGGAGCTTATACCTTATTTTGAGGGCAAAGCCGCACTTTCAGAGTGTATCGGCCTTATCAAGCAGGAGACCAGGCATTACGCCAAAAGGCAGCTTACATGGTTTAGGCGTATGGAGGGCATAAACTGGGCAGACCCCTCCGAGAGCAGTGATTTTGAAAACTTTTTAAGAAATGTTCAAAAAATTGTAGCCAAAACGATATTTTTGTGATATAATATAATTTGGTACTTATATAAACAAAGGTGTGAAAATTTGGCATATAAAGAGAAAGGACGATGTGTTATGAACAAAAACATCAATCTTCAGGACGTATTTTTAAACCAGGCAAGAAAGGAAAGGATAGCTGTAACTATGTTTTTAACAAACGGCTATCAGTTCAAGGGCACGGTAAAGGGCTTTGACAGCTATGTTGTGATACTTGATGTAGATGGCAAGCAGAACCTTGTTTACAAGCACGCTATATCTACCATAGTTCCCGCAGCATATATAAACCTGCTCGAGAATGCCGACAATAATCAGGAATAAAAGAAGGAATAATAGATGAGATCATCGGCAACTATCAAGGTAATGACAGTTTTGCTGTCGTTATTTGTAGTGGTTATGGTCGCTTATCAGGTGTATTATCATTTTAACGAAAAGCGTGACACCGTCGAGGCTGAGCTTTATACCTATAACGATAATGTTACAGGGCGTGGCGTTTTTGTAAGAGATGAGACTGTGATAACATATTCCGGCGGCGGCGTGCTCGAGTATAAATATGCAGATGCGAGCAAGGTGTCAAAGGGCAGCACGGTCGCAAACGTGTATGAGAGCGAGAAGGATATACTAAACGTCGGGCGGATAGCGCAGCTTGAAGACAGGATAGCCGAGCTTACAAGGGCAGAGCAGCCGGGGACTACCGACTATATACAGCCCGAGTCGCTAAAATCTAATATAGATGCTAAGTATAAGCTCTTGATAAGCGCATCAATAGATAATGATTTCGAGACCGTAAAAAAGTATGAGAACGAGATATCTCAGATAATGAGCATATATAACCTCGTGACAAATGCTACCGACAGCTATGAGGGCGCTGTGTCATCACTTAAAAGCGAACTCAAAAAGCTGAAAAAGGAAGTCAAGAAGCCCAAGGAAAAGATAGATGCTACCGACACGGGCTATTTTGTCAGCTATGCCGACGGGTATGAGGCAACGCTCACCAAAGAAAAATGCGTAAACCTCACCAAGCAGCAGATACTTGATATAGTTGAGGGCAACGATCATGTCGCAAAGCCGCCCAATTCGGCAGGCAAGCTGCTAAAGGACTACTCCTGCAAGATACTCATGGTCATAGACAATGACGAGAGGGTAGTTTCGGGGCTTTATATCAAGGCGATGCTGAGCGCTTCAAAGGAAGCTTATAACGTCTATATCGACTCGGTAAAGGACGCAGGCGACGGGCAGAGCATAGTTATACTTTCCTGCGACAGCCTTGATGCTGCACTTGTCAGCGAGCGTGTTCAGCGAATAGAGCTTGTTTTTGACGATTATACAGGGCTGAAGGTCCCCAGAGAGGCTATACGCTTTAACGATAAGAAAGAAAAGGGCGTGTATGTTATCCTCGGGCAGGACGTGCAGTTCAAAAAGATAGATATAATCTACGAGGGCGATGACTACGTGCTCTCAAAGAATACATCGAATGAGGACTATCTGCTGCTGTATGACCAGATACTACTGGAGGCGGTTAAGAGTGGAAACAGTGAATGACAGAGAAGATTTTGGCTATATCCTTGAAAATTACAAAGAGATATGCTATAATGTAAATAATGCGAGGGAGAAATACGGCAGGGGCGATGTGAGCATCATGGCCGTTACCAAGACCGTGCCCTACGAAAAGGTGAATTTTGCCATAGAAAACGGGCTTACACTGCTCGGCGAGAACAGGGTGCAGGAATATCTCTCCAAGAAGGACTTTTACGATAAGCGTGCGCAGGTGCATTTTATAGGGCATTTGCAGACAAATAAGGTAAAATACATAGCCGACAGCGTATCGCTGATACAGTCGGTAGACAGCCTGAAACTTGCACAGGAGATAGACAAGCACGCACGCAAAGCATCACGTATAATGGATATCCTGATAGAGATAAATATAGGCGATGAGGCAACAAAGAGCGGTATCGACAGCTCACAGCTGTTTGAGCTTGTATCGGCTATCTCAACCCTTGAAAATGTCAGGGTAAAGGGTCTTATGGCTATACCTCCCATCGGTGCGGGAGAAGAGGTTTTTGAAAAGATGAATGAGCTCTTTTGCCTTACAAAGGAAAAAGGCTTTGATAATGTGTCTATGGATATACTCTCAATGGGTATGTCAGGGGATTATGAAATGGCTATCAAGCATGGCTCAAATCTTATCAGGATAGGCACAAAGCTATTCGGTGCAAGAAATTATTTGAAAGGTTGAATGAAAAATGAGCATTGGCAATTCTTTTAAGAGTATTTTCTTCGGCAGTGAGATAATACCCGACGCTGAAACAGAGGAAAATGCTTTTGAAAACGAAAACTATAAAAATGAAGAATATTATGAGGAGGAAACAAAAATGGCACAGGAAAGACCTATCAGCGCATACAGCAGCGACTCTTCCAAGGCAAGGGAAACAAGAATAACTTCAAACAGCTCGGTCAGCGGCGCTCTGTCACTTGTTCTTGCAAGACCCAATGATTTTTCCGAGGTGACAAATATAGGCAATGACGTAAACGCCGGCAAGACAGTTCTTTTAAACCTTGAAACTGTAAAGAGCGAAGACGCAAGAAGAATACTTGACTTCCTTTCGGGCGTTGCATATGCTAACGATGCTACTATCAAGATGATGGCTCAGAAGACCTTTGCTATTTACCCCGATAACGTAAAGTTTGAGGGCAAGGATCTTCTCAACGAGATAGAGAATAACGGCTACAGCTTTTAATGGGGAATAAAGATTTTTCCTTTATTCCGGGGCTCAGTGACGATGAGAGGATACTGCTTCGCAATATCCTTGATAAATATGAAAAATCGCAGCAGATATACAAGCCGCTTTTCACCTTTTTTCTCGATGAGAGAAAGGCAGAGCTTGCAAAAACTGTGCTTTCTTCCGTTAAGGCTGAGAACTATGCGTTTTTCGGCGGTTATGAGAGTGCGGGCAGATGCGTGCTGGCACTTTTCCCGGAGGGAACGGCTGCCGATGAGCTTGAATGGCCTGTAAGACCTGTGACATTTACATACCGTGCTGTTGATAAGCTGACCCACCGTGATATACTCGGCGCTCTTATGTCGCTTGATATAAAGCGTGAGTGTATAGGTGATATAATTGTCGGTGAGGGCAAAAGCTGCACCTTCGTTTATGAAACGGTGGCAGATGATGTTCTCTTTGTCAGCAGGATAGGCAGGGTAGGCGTGAAGTCGGGCGAGGACTTTGACGAGTCGATAGTGCCAAAGGTGAGCTTTAAGGAGATAAATGCCACCGTCAGCTCGCTGCGGATAGACGGCGTTGTTTCAGCTGCCTGCGGCGTTTCGAGAGACAAGGCAGCAGCCCTTATCAGGTCGTCACTTGTAAGCCTTAACTATAAAGAGGTCTCCTCCGCCTCACAAAAGATAGATATCGGGGGAGTGTTTTCTGTCAGAGGCTACGGCAAATTCGAGCTTTCAGGCTGCCGTGAGACCAAAAAGGGCAGGATAAATATTGTTGTAAAAAAATATCTTTAGGAGGATGTTATTTATGCTTAGCGCAGGAGAAATAAGGGCAAAGACCTTTGAGACAACCAAATATGGCTTTGACACCGCAGAGGTGGCAGAGTTTTTAAAGAAGGCAGCTGCCGCACTTGAAGAGGCAGAGGCTAAAAACAGAGAAAGCGAAGAGAAGATAGTTGCTCTCGTTGAGAAGATAAACGAATACAGAGAGGACGAGGACGCTATCAAGGAAGCACTCCTTACAGCACAGAAGGAGGCTAACAAGATCCTCAACAGCGCAAAGACAGAGGCAAGGGATATGATAGAATCTGCAAAGACAGAGCAGATAAGAATATCAGAGGAAAGCTCTGCCGAGTGCGAGAGGATAGTAAAGGAGCACAAGGAAAAGTGTGCTGCACTTATCAAGGAAAATACCGAGGAAACTCAGAGATATATAGTTGATGTCAAGAACCAGTATGCCGAGGAAAAGGCAAACCTTGACAAGCTCAGGGCTGAGGTGACATACTTCAAGGCAAACCTTACCGAGCTTTATAAGCAGCAGCTCCAGCTTATCATGCAGATACCCGAGATGACAGATGAAGAGCTTGATGAGTATGAAGACGGCGCTGAGGAAGAGGAATACTACGACGATGAGCCCGCAGCCGAGGAAGCCGCTTATGTTGAAGAAGCAGCAGAGGCTGAGGAAGAAGCCCCCGCCGAGGAGAAGCTCGATGAGGTGTTCAGCAGCGAGGCTGTAGAGCCTGTTATACCGAAGAATGACGTTTCCGAGCTCAAGTTCGGAATGAACAACTGATGATGCTGATACTCTCTTTTGTACTGATAATAGTTCTCACGGTGATAGACCAGATCATAAAGCTCGTCATCGTGAAGAATCTATCTGTCGGGCAGGTCATAAGCCTTATAAAAATCGGCGAAACAAAGGTGCTGGAGCTTACGCATATAAGAAACACGGGCGCTGCCTGGAGCATAATGCAGGGCAAGACCTGGTTTCTCGTTGTGCTGCCCATAGCCGTGCTTGTTGCGGGCATTGCATTTATGACCGTTAAACGCAAGACGCTCAATAAATTCGAGGTCATATCAATATCAATGATAATCGCAGGCGGTATTGGCAACCTTATCGACAGGATAAGGCTCAAAGAGGTAGTTGATTATATCAGCTTCAAGCTCATAGATTTCCCCGTTTTCAATTTTGCGGATATCTGCGTTGTTCTGGGCGAGATAATGCTTCTCGCTTATATCTTCTTCTTTGAGGGAGAAAAGGGCAAGCAAAAGGACAAGCCCGACGAAAAGCCGCAGGAAAAGGCACAGAGCGATGAGTGAGTTTGTATTTCAGGCAGAAAATGACGATATCGGGCAGAGGCTCGATAAATGGCTCATATCAAAGGATATTGACATTACCAGGTCAGCCCTGCAAAAGCTCATTGACGACGGAGGAGTTACCGTGGGCGGTGCCCCTCAGAATAAAAGCTATAAGCTAAGAGCCGGCGATAGCGTTATGATAACTATCCCCGAGCCCAAGGAGCTTGAAGTTACCCCGCAGGATATCCCGATAGAGATAGTCTATGAAGACGAGCATCTGCTTGTGGTCAATAAGCCAAAGGGCATGGTGGTTCACCCCGCCCCAGGCAACCCTGACGGCACGCTTGTAAATGCGCTGCTGTATCACTGCAAGGGCAGGCTGTCGTCAATTAACGGCGTTATACGCCCCGGCATAG
>JAFYET010000237.1 GCA_017544125.1 Ruminococcus sp.
CATCTGCTCAAACTCTCTAACTCTGAATATAAAGTTGCCGGGTGTTATCTCGTTGCGGAAGCTCTTGCCCACCTGTGCCACGCCGAAGGGTATCTTCTTTCTCGATGTTCTCTGAATGTTTGAGAAGTTTACAAATATGCCCTGCGCTGTCTCGGGTCTAAGATAAAGCTCGTTCTTTGAATCCTCTGTTACACCCTGGAATGTCTTGAACATGAGGTTGAACTGCCTGATGTCGGTAAAGTTGTGCTTGCCGCAGTTGGGGCAGGGAATGCTCTTTTCCTTGATATAATCCATCATCTGGTCGTTTGACCAGCCTGCAACGTTTGTGCCGTCAAAATCCTCTATGAGGTTGTCAGCTCTGTGCCTTGTCTTGCACTCCTTGCAGTCCATAAGCGGATCGGAGAAGCCGCCTAAATGACCCGAAGCTACCCATGTCTGCGGGTTCATAAGTATAGCCGAATCAAGGCCTACATTGTATTTGTTCTCCTGAATGAATTTCTTCCTCCAGGCATTTTTGATATTAGTTTTGAGCTCAACGCCTAAAGGACCGTAATCCCAGGTGTTTGCAAGGCCGCCGTATATTTCGCTGCCCGGGTAAACAAAGCCTCTGCCCTTGCATAAAGCAACTATTTTATCCATTGTCTTTTCGGTATTTTTCATAGCAATGCTCCTTTTAATTAAATAATCTACCCTACATTATATAATAAACGCCTGCTTTTGTCAAGTAAAATAAAAGAAAGCCCCCGAAAATGGGGGCTTTGAACTAATACAGTGTTCTTATAATAGCTTTTTTCGGCAAAAATCTCATTTACTCTTTGATACCTATGCTGTATATCCCGTTCTCCTTGTCGCTGCTGCCGCTCTCAGCTTTGACCGATGTGTCTGTTACGGTTATTAGCATTATCCCTTCCTTTGTGGGGTCGCTCTTGCATTTGTACCAACCCTCAAAGCTGATATCATACTCCTTGCCGTTAAAGGTAGTTACCCTTTTTGTGCAGGCGCTGTACTGCTTGTTGTCATCATCGCCTTTAGTCTCGGTCTTAGTGTCGCCGTATGACTTTATGTCGCCGTCAATAAAGTCAAATGTCTCGTTTATCTGGCTTTCAAGCTCCTTGTCATCCTCCCTTACATATTTGCTCATAAGCCGTTTGAGCTCCTGCCTGTCATCAGCCTTTAAGCAATCCATTATCTCGTCCTGCATCGGGCTGCCGTGCTCGTTTGCAGCAGCACTCCCGCTGCCATTGTCAGAGCAGGAAGTCAACAGCATGACTGTTAGTATAAGTATCAGCGGTATAGCTTTTATCATCTTTTTCATAACATCTATCTCCATGTGCTTTTTTTGATTATTATACACCATATTTTTTTTATAGTCAACTGTTTTCAATGCACAATGAAGGTGTCGCCCTTACAGGCGATGAGTTTTAAAAACTTGTTCCTGACGAAATCTCTTAAATAAGTGAAAATGCTGCCACAACAAGCCTGAACGGGCATCTGCGGCGCAGCCGCTCCTCAATTGTGCATTGATTTTTGTAAAAAGCGAGAAATAAATTTTACAAAATAGATACTATTTATAATATATAGCCCTTGATATTTTTTCCCGTTTATGGTATAATAGATAAGTAAACTGGCTTAATGTTTGTTTAAATACAAAATTGTAAATATATGTAATTTAACGGAGGTATAAAATGGAATCTTTCGGTGATGTTTTTGAGCTTGTTAAGAACTTTTGCCGCAAATATCCTACGATCAGTGATATAGGCTTCAATAAATGGATAAACGTGCTCGAGCCCTATAAGCTCGAGAATAATGTGGCTTACCTTTATGCCGAGAATGAGTTTGCAAGAAAGACAGTGCTCGATAACTACGGCGATGCTATAAAAGAGGGCTTCTATAACGCTTTAGGCTTTAATGTTGACCTTAATATCCTTATCAAAGATGAGGAGGAGAAAAAGGACGATGACGCTATCAAGCGTATAACCAGTATCTATGACGAGGGCAGTGAGGCAGATGCACTGACCTTTGAGAACTTCGTCAAGGGTAAGTCAAATGAGCTGGCGCTGGCTTTCTCGATAGCTGTTGCCGATAAGTATAATAAGAATAAAAAGGTCGATGCAGGGTCTATCTTCAACCCCCTCTTTATCTACGGCGATTCGGGGCTTGGCAAGACTCACCTTATGAAGGCTATCGTCCATGAGATAAAGAAGAATAACCCCGAGATGAATATAATCTATACCACGGGCGAGAACTTCACAAATGAGATAGTCAAGGCAATTGCCGAGAATACTACGATAGAGTTCCGTGAGAAATACAGAAAAGCCGATATACTGCTTGTTGATGACGTGCAGTTCATAGCCGGCAAGGAAAGAACTCAGGAGGAGTTTTTCCATACCTTCAACGAGATATATAACGCAGGCAATCAGATAGTCCTTACCTCTGATATAGCCCCTTCGAGAATGTCACGTCTTGAAGACCGTATTCGCTCACGCTTCTTAAAGGGCGTGCCGGTAGATATACAGTCGCCTGATTTTGAAACGAGAATGGCTATCGTCAAGAGAAAGGCTGAGCTTGTGGGTCTTCAGCTTTCCGACCCCATATCAAGGCTCATTGCCGAGAAGATAAAGACCAACATCAGGCAGCTTGAAGGCACGGTAAACCTTATCAAGGCAATAGCCTCCTATACCAACGAGCAGCCCACAATGGCTATGACCCAGCGTGCTATCAGAGAGATGATGGTCGAGAACCAGCCCGCCGAGATAACCGTTGACAGAGTTATAAGCGACGTGGCAGCAGTGTTCAAGGTTTCCCCCGAGGAGATACGCTCGACTAACAGAAGGGCAAACGTCTCCCTCGCAAGGAAGATAACCATATATGTGTTAAAGCAGGTAAAGAATATGACCTATCAGGAGATAGGCGACGAGCTTGGTAAGAACCACTCTACCATGACCCTCCACTATCAGGATGCCTGCAATATGCTTAAAGATAACTCAGCACTCAAAGAAAATGTCGATGAGATAATCAGCAATCTAAAGGAAAAGTAAAATTTTACCTTCTGTCTGATTTTTAATACTTTAAACTATTGTTTAAAGCTGCCCCCTATCGGCATTTACCACTGTGATGGCAATTTAAGCCCATTTTAAACGTTTAAATTTCAAAAAATGTTGATATTTTACCACTTTTCAACAAATAATACCACTTTCAACAAACACTTTTCAAACCTTCCAACACACAAAAATATTTCAAACATTTTATCAACTCCCCCTAAACACTCCGCTCCACCTCCCCATACTGCAACCCAAGGCACTTTCCCACACTTATCAACATTTTAAACACCCTCTACTAATAATACTAAAAAAAGATAATATCATATCTTTATTTTTCATCATCTTCTCCCCCCTTTCACTTCCTCTTTTAAACACAGCAGCGGGGGATGTATGATGAGAGCTTATCATCTTTTATTTCAAATACGGAAAGGACGAAACAAAAATGAAATTCCTGTGCAAAAAGAAGACCCTCTATGATGCGATAAACAATGTTGCAAAGGGCGTTGCCGAGCGCTCGACAAATCCTCTGCTCGAGGGCATGAAGTTCCACCTTGACGGCAACCTGTTGGAGCTTACGGGTTATGATCTTGAAATAGGCATACGCACATCTGTCCTTGTCAATTCCGATGATGAGTGTACCTTTATCGTAAAGCCCCGCCTCATTTCCGAAATGATAAAGAGTATGCCCGAGGAGGATATTCTCTTTGAGATAACAGAAAGCTACCATATAACCATTTCAAGCGGCAATGCTTTCTATAATATATCAGCAGTTGACGGTGAGGAATACCCTGAGCTCCCCGAAAAGGAAACTAAGGAAGTAATGACTATCTCCCAGCCGGTGCTCAAAGATATGATAGAAGAAACTATCTTCGCAGTTGCCGTGTCAGAAGCTAAGCCCATTCTGAAAGGCGAGCTTTTTGAGATACAGAAGAGCACCCTCACTATGGTAGCTATCGACGGCTACCGCCTTGCAGTAAGACGTGAGGCTATAAAGTTTGATGACGTGGCACGCTTTGTAGTTCCCTCAAAGAGCTTATCCGAGGTGGCAAAGCTCCTCTCCGATAATGAGAATGATTTCTGCCAGATGTACCTCTCAGAAAAGCATATAATCTTTGAGATAAATAACTACCTTGTTTATTCAAGGCTCTTGGAGGGCGAGTTCCACCCCTATGAGAGCGCAATTCCCAAGAACTTCACAACAGAAGTTGAAGTAAACAGAAAAGACCTTATCACCTGCCTTGAGCGTGCGATGTTGGTCATTTCCGAAAAAGTTCCTACACCTATCCGCTGTCATTTTGAAAACGGTGAGATAAAGTTCTCCTGCGCAGGCGATATGGGTAAATTCAATGATGAGATGAAAGCAGATATCACAGGTCCTGTTATGGAGATAGGCTTTAAGTGTAAATACCTTATCGACCCGCTTAAAGTTATAGATGATGAAAAGGTCAAGCTGCAAATGGGCGGCAGCCTGCTGCCTATGAAGATAGTTCCTATGAACGGCGAGCACTATACATACCTCGTGCTGCCTGTAAGGCTTAAACAGAACTAACGCTATGAAAGAGATAAAAGTTAAGATAACTACCGAATATATAAAGCTCGATTCGCTGCTTAAGTTTGCAGGGCTCGTCGAAACAGGCGCAGACGGCAAGCTCATAGTAAAAGAAGGCAGGATAGAGGTAAACGGCGAGGTCTGCACTATGCGTGGCAAGAAGATAACCCCTGCCGACAGCGTTTATGTTCCCGAGATAGATACCGGGATAGTGGTAGAAAAATGAAGATAACCTCACTTTCCTGCTCGGGCTTTAAGAACCTTAAGGATATAGATATAACCCCCCATGAGCGGCTCAATATCCTTATGGGTGAGAATGCCCAGGGCAAGACCAACCTCATTGAGGCTGTGTGGCTTTGCACCGGGGTGCGGAGCTTTCGCTCAACTAAGGATAAGGATATGATAGCCCTCGGCGGCGAGCGTGCTGATATCTCCCTCTCCTTTGAAAATGACTTCCGTGAGCAGAAGATAGATATTTCGCTTTTAAGGCAGGATATAAAGAATAAGCGTGTAACGCTCAACGGCGTAAAGCTGCCGCTTTTGTCAAAGCTCTTCGGCAAGCTCAGATGCGTCGTCTTCACTCCTGAAGATCTGTCGCTGTCAAAAGGCTC
>JAFYET010000023.1 GCA_017544125.1 Ruminococcus sp.
ATGCTGCTGACCCACGTTATCGCAGGCATTATGGAGCATATTGCGAGCATGACGCTGTTTTTAGACCCCACAGAAAGGTCTTACGAGCGCCTCGGCAGCTGCTGCGCCCCGAAATATATCACCTGGTCGAGCGAGAACCGCTCGCAGCTGATACGCATACCCTCTGCCGCTGGTGTGGGCAGGCGTGCCGAGCTGCGCTCACCCGACCCGCTGGCAAACCCATACCTTGCATTCGCTCTTATCATCTATGCCGCACTTGACGGCGTGAAGAGAGAGCTTTTCATGCCCAAGATATGCGACTTTGACCCTGCAAAGGCAGATGAGGAGCTGACAAAGGGGCTTGAAACGCTGCCCGACAACATCGAGGAGGCAAAGGCAGCCGCACTGAGCAGCGAGTTTATCAAAGCATACCTGCCAAAGGCTATTATCGACTCATACTGCGGGCTTTGAGGTGAGGTAAGTGGAGCTTAAGGAAATAAACTACACCGTGCTCATAGTGTCATCGTCAGCCAAAATGGCACAGAAGCTGACAATGCTGCTTGACGAGCAGCTGTGCTTTGCAGCCGATTCAAGAAGCAGCGCTGCCGCCGCAAGGCGTGTGCTTGCCGAGCGGCAGTATGACATGGTGATAATCACCGACCCGCTGCCCGACGAGAGCGCATCGGCTCTTGCTGTCGAGCTGTGCGGCGACGATCACACGGTCGTGGCACTTATAACCGATGTGCAGAACTACGGCGATGTTTCCGAGCACGTATGCCGCTACGGTGCTTTCGTGCTGCCAAAGCCTGCGCCCAAGCAGCTTTTACTGCAAGCCCTCGACTGGATGCAGAGCACGAGAGAGCGTCTGCGGCGCTTTGAGAAAAAGCAGCTTAGTCTTCAAGACAAGATGAAGGAGATAAGAGCAGTTAACCGTGCAAAGTGGCTGCTCATTTCATCAAGAGGCATGAGTGAGGAAGAGGCACACCGCTACATCGAAAAAGAAGCAATGGATTGCGGTGTAAGCAAGCTGCTGATAGCATTGCAGATAATAAGTGAAGAGGAATAGACAGTACCCTGTTTTTTGGTGAAGGGTACTGTTTTTTATGTGTAAAAGCGATTGACTATTCATATAAACTGTGCTATAATAAAGTATGAACTTTTTTAAAATAGATTAAAGGAGGCTGTGCCTACGGGCGCAGAGTATTGCAATGATAATATATTACCATGCCATAGTTATAATATCGGTCATACTCTCATCGGTGTTCCTGCTGCGGTGGCGGCGGGATATATCGGTGCATTTTCCTATGATATTCATGCTCATACCTATAATTAACCTGGGCTACCTCAAGGTCGCAACTGCCGAGAACGTCACCGAAGCGCTGCTTGCAAACGGCATAGGCTACCTTGACGGGTGCTTTTTGGAGCTGATATTCTTCCTGTATATAATGAATTTCTGTAAGCTGCGGGTGCCTAAGATAATAACCGCAGGTATGCTTGCTGTGGGGTCGATAACCTTCTTCTTTGCCATAAACACCGCACAGAACCACCTGCTATATAAAACGGCAGAGCTTAAGCACATGAGCGGGGTCGCCTACCTTGTCAAGGAATACGGGCCTGTGCATACCGTTTACTATTTCGTGATAGCGCTCTATCTTATAGCTAACCTTTCGGCTATCATATACAGCTTTACAAGGCGCAATGTTTCAAAGATAAACTCTCTGCTGCTTCTGATGATATACCTTATCATCATATTCGCATTCATAGTCGGCAAGAGCTTCAGCCCGGCATTAGAACTGCTGCCGCTGTCTTATATGATATCGCAGGTGATATTCCTGATAGTCATGAGCAAGATAACCCTCTACGACACCGCAAGCTCAACAATGCTCAATATCACCGAGCACGGCGATATCGGCTTTGCGACCTTTGACAAGCGCCGCCGCTACCTCGGCTGCACAGACGGCGCACTCGCACCTATACCCGAGCTTGGCGAGATATACATCGACAAGACGCTTAGCGCCGAGAATGAGACATTTGCTAATATCCTCGATTGCATGGAAAAGGTCGAGGCGGGCAGCGAGGCACCGTTTTTCTATGTCAGCCGCAACGATATAAGCTACAAGATAACCGTCAGCCACCTCTACTCGGGCAAGCGAATAAAGGGCTATCTTCTGAGAACTGAGGATAACACCGAGGAGACAAGACGGCTTGAAGCCCTGGAGCTGCGTGAGCGGCAAAAGGAAATGGAAGCTAAGATGCTAAGGCTTGAAAAATCAGCCGCCGAGGCTGCGAACGAAGCCAAGAGCGCATTTCTGGCACAGATGTCACACGAGATAAGAACGCCCATAAACGCCGTGCTCGGCATGAACGAAATGGTTATGCGCCAGACCCGTGAGCCGAAGATACGTGAATACTCGGCAAACATACAAAGCTCGGGCAGAACGCTGTTATCGCTGGTCAACAGCATACTTGACCTCTCAAAGATAGAAAACGGCAAAATGGAGATAATCCCTGTCAGGTATGACACGGCAGTTATGATAAATGAGATGATACTGAGCGTTACCCCCAAGGCGGCGGAAAAGGGGCTTGAATTCAGCTTTGATGTTGATGAGACACTCCCCCGTGCGCTTATCGGCGATGATGTAAGGGTAAGGCAGGTGATACTCAACCTACTGACAAATGCCGTGAAGTATACCGACAAAGGCTCGGTGAAACTGAGCATTAAGGGCGAAGCGGCAGATGACAAGAGCATAAAGCTAAACGTCAGCGTTACCGACACGGGCATAGGCATAAAGGAAGAGGATATGCCTATGCTGTATGAAGCATTCAGAAGGCTCGATGAGCAGCACAACCGCAGCATCGAGGGCACAGGTCTCGGTATGTCGATAGTCACAAGGCTGCTCTCGCTCATGGGCAGCAAGCTCGATGTAAATAGCGAATACGGCAAAGGCTCATGCTTTGGCTTTGAGCTTATGCAGGGGGTAGCCGACAGCACGCCTATGGGCGACCCTGCCCGGTATATAAGCGAGGACACAGCATTTGACCCCGCACAGCCACGCCTGTATGCACCGGGCGCTAAGGTGCTGGTAGTAGATGACAACCAGATGAACCTGAAAGTCGCAAAAAGCCTGCTGGGGCTTTACGGCATAGATGCCGACACCGCAGCCTCGGGCGAGGAGGCGCTTGGTATTCTGAAGGACAGGCGCTATGATATCATATTCCTTGACCACATGATGCCTGTGATGGACGGCATTGATGTGCTTGGCAGGATAAGGGAGGGGCATCTGACCGATGAGAGCACCGTGATAATAGCCCTTACCGCCAACGCCATAGTCGGAGCTAAGGATATGTACCTCACAGCAGGGTTTGATGACTACCTGACAAAGCCCATTGACAGCGTGACACTCGAGCGGCAGCTGAGAAAGAGCCTGCCTGCTTCGCTTGTCAGCGAAAGCGGCGAGCAGAGCGACTTGCAGCAAAAAAGCGCCGATGATACAGGCGACAGCCTTACCTTTGAGGATATAAAGCACATTCGTGAGGTCTGCCCCGGGCTCAATGCCGCAACAGGCATGAAATACTGCATGGATTCAAAGGCATTCTGGTATGAGATGCTGGGCACATTTGCGCAGGGGCAGAGCATACAGGAGCTAAGTGATGCCTATGAAGCTAAGGACTACGAGCGCTACCGCATAGCCGCACACACGGTAAAAAGCTCGGCTATGGGCATAGGCGCAGAGCTTTTATCTGAAAAAGCCCGCCTGCTTGAAACAGCTGCCAAAAACGGCGACACAGGCTTTATAAACGCAGAGCATGAGGACTTTATCTCATCACTTACCGGGCTTACACAGGAAATTAAACAGCTGATATAATAAAACAGGGAGCTGCTGCTTTGTGCAACAGTTCCCTGCTTTTATTCCAGTGTCAGTGGTTCAGATGTATCATTACATATCATATCTGAGCCTTGTTTTCCGGCTTTCTGTCACACACCGAATTCGTAGGGTGTGACCTGATATACAAAGTAGTTGAGCCAGTTTGAGAAAAGCAGGCTCGAATGGGCTATCCAGCTGCTGACGGGGGGCTTTTCGGGGTCATTTCCCGGGAAATAGTTCTCGGGTATCTCGGGTGATAACCCTCTCTCCTTGTCACGCTCATATTCATAGGCAAGGCGGTCGCTGTCATACTCGGGGTGCCCGTCAACGAATATGTTGCTGCCCCCGTCCGAGATGATATAAGCCCCTGCCCTGTCAGACTTAGCTATCACTTCAAGCTCGCTGACCTTTGCAAGGTCATCGGCGTTTATGCCGCTGTATGTCGAGTGGGGTGCGTTGAACACCTTATCAAAGCCATGCACAAGCTCGTTGTTCTTTGCAGTAACGGTGTGCTCAAAGATACCCGAGAGCTTTTTGTCAAGGTCGTGCTTATCAATGCCGTAATGGTAGTAAAGCCCTGCCTGCGCTGCCCAGCTAAGGTGCAGCGTTGATGTTACGTGAATCCTCGACCATTCAAGAATGGCAGACAGCTCGCCCCAGTAATCCACCTGCTCAAAGCCCAGCTTTTCAACGGGCGCGCCTGTGATTATCAGCCCGTCAAAATATTCCCGCTCTATCTCATAAAAGGGGCGGTAGTTCTTTAAAAGATATGATGCCCCGGTGTTTTTGTATTTGTGTGTCACGAGCCTTATGAATGTAACATCTATTTGCAGCGGCGAGTTTGACAAGAGTCTTAGCAGCTGCTCCTCTGTTTCCTGCTTATCGGGCATAAGGTTAAGTATTGCGATATTCAGGCTTCTTATATCCTGATGGATCGCACGCTCGTTTGTCATAGCGAAGATGTTCTCTTTCTTTAAGCTCTCGACTGCGGTTATTCCTTCTTTTACTCTTATTGGCATTTTGTCGTCCTCCTTATCTAAATGGGGGGAGATCCCCCATACCCCCTTGCGCTGACCCGCTCGGTGCTTGGGGGGGCTTGGAGAACTTTGAAAAACCTAAAGGTCTTTCAAAGTTTCCAAGAAAGCGCCTCGGGGTCAGCTTTCTTTTTTTATAATGGTGGGTATCCCCCATGCCCCCAAGCTGACCCGCTCGGTGCTTAGGGGGCTTGGAGAACTTTGAAAAACCTAAAGGTCTTTCAAAGTTTCCAAG
>JAFYET010000238.1 GCA_017544125.1 Ruminococcus sp.
CGGGTCAAGTATGGGAAAGCCCATTCGTGCCCCCAGTATGCCCGCAAATGAGCCCACAGATGATAAAGCGTCAGAGCGGTGATGCCACGCATCAGCCATAAGTGCGCCCGAGTTTACCTGACGGGCTGCACGCTTGGTGTAGTGGAACATCGCCTCCTTGACGATGACCGAGACTACCGCCGCTATAAGTGCCAGCACCCCGGGAACTGCCAGGTCGAACTTTTCGGGCGAGGCTATCTTCTCTATGCCGCTCATTCCGATGCCGAAGCCTGTTGCCGCCAGCACTACCGCAAGTATCACGGAAGCCACGCACTCCATGCGCTCGTGACCGTAGGGGTGCTCCTTGTCGGGCTGCTTGCCAGCAAGCCTTACACCCACTATCACCACAAGCGTGCTGAACACATCAGATGCCGAATGCACCGCATCTGACACCATAGCCCCCGACTTTGCAATAAGCCCCGCAAGCAGCTTTAAAAGCGACAGCCCTATGTTCACCACAATGCTTATAAGCGACACACGCATTGCAACGGCGTTGTCTTTATCTGACTCTTGAAGCTGTATATCTGTATTATCCATATTTCATCACCTTTCAGATGCAAGATGTAAGACGTAAGAGATAAGAAGCGTATATCACCATAACCATATAAAAACAGCGGGACAACATATGCTGTCCCGCAGATGATATCTGCTGCCCGAAGGCCCGACTGCGCAGCGCAGATGCCGCCGTCTGTTCCTTATATTATATGCGCTTTCTTTGCGCTGTGTGTATAGCCTTTGTATAAATATACCATAATAAGCGTATATTGTCAATAGCAATTGCCCCAAAATAGAATCCTATAAATTTCATACAATTTACATAAGGTTTACGCCCTTTCCTTGACAATTCGCATTTTGTTGTGGTAGAATGTTATCAATGGCAAGGGCGCTGTAATTATTATATTACGGCGCTCTTTTTCTATTTTCTTCTATTTTCAGGGTGGTGAGGCGTTTTGAGCAGAAAATACCGTGTGCTTATTTTTGACAATAATCTCAGCTGCTACGACAGATTAAGGAAAATGTCGGTATGGCAGGATAAGGGCTTTGAGATAGTCGGCAAGACTGCGAATATAACCGATGCGCTTGAAAAGTGCCGCAGCTCGCAGGCTGAGCTTGTTATGTGCTTTAACCGCTCATCTCTGCCGAGCACCGAGGCTGTGATTTCGGCAGTTTCGGAGGTGTCACCAAAGGTGATATGTATCGCCGCAGGCAGTGCGGGCGACAGTGAGAATATGCGCCGCTGCTTTATCGTAGGTGCAATAGATTACATAAACGAGCCTGTCAGCGAGCTTCGCCTGAGTGAGGCTCTTGACATTGCGGCACAGAAGCTCAGCCGCAGCCTTTCGGGCAGCGAATACAGCATGACCGTCGATGAGTTCCTCTCAGAGATGAATATAGCAGACAGTCGCTTCTGTGAAAGGCTTTCAACTTTCCTGAACGAGAGCAAGGATATCATCGCCACCACCGAATCCGCCGCAGACTGGTTCGGCTTCAATAAGGATTATTTCGGCAGGCTGTTCAAATCAAAGGTGGGCATGACCTTTGGTATATTCTACAAAAAGTTCAGGATAAGATACGCTTCACGTCTGCTTTCATCAGGAAGATACAGGGTATATGAGGTAAGTGAGCTTCTCGGCTTCTCGTCGGTGGATTATTTTTCCAATGTCTTTAAAAAGATCACGGGCATGACCCCCTCACAGGTAAAAAGCCTGTAACACACCCAAAAATATCTGATTTTTGCGGTATTATTTTTCGCTTTAACGTGGTAAAATGATAGTGTAAAAACAATATGAGCGTCGAGTGCTATAATGATTATTATCTAATCCCATCATATATTTTTCGTGCAGGGGGCAGACCGCAGGGTCTCCCCTTGTTCGTGTTGTATAATATCATTTGCGGGCTTCTTAGGCGCTTGTAAGCTGTCTTTAATTGATGGGTGAAAGTAGTTTTTTTATAGGATAAAGCATATTTACTTTTTATGCCCTTTATTGTAAAATATATAACAGTTAAGGCAATGGCGCCAACAGGAACTGCTCAGAGCGAGCGGTTTGTTCGTCATTGTCTTTTTTATTTTCAGGAGGTAGAAAATTATGTCTTATGTTGATGAAGTTCTTGAAAGCGTTATAGCTAAGAACCCCGCAGAGCCTGAGTTCCACCAGGCAGTAAGAGAAGTGCTCGAGTCTATCAGACCCGTAGTCGAGAAGAATGAGGATGCTTTCAGAAGAGATGCTATCCTCGAGCGTATCACAAACCCCGAGAGACAGATCAAGTTCAGAGTTCCGTGGATCGACGATCAGGGCAACGTTCAGGTAAACACAGGTTACAGAGTTCAGTTCAACTCTGCTATCGGTCCTTACAAGGGCGGTCTGAGACTTCACCCTTCCGTTAACCTCGGCATCATCAAGTTCTTAGGTTTCGAGCAGATCTTCAAGAACAGTCTGACCGGTCTGCCTATCGGCGGCGGCAAGGGCGGCTCTGACTTTGATCCCAAGGGCAAGAGCGACAGGGAAGTTATGCGTTTCTGCCAGGCTTTCATGACTGAGCTGTGC
>JAFYET010000239.1 GCA_017544125.1 Ruminococcus sp.
AGTCGAACCAGCCCATACGTCTCGGTCTGCCTGTTGTAGCGCCGTATTCGCCGCCGTCACCGCCACGTCTTCTAAGCTCATCAGCCTCATCGCCGAATATCTCTGAAACGAATGCGCCTGCGCCTACTGCCGAGGAATAAGCCTTGCAGACAGTAACTATCTGCTTGATCTCATAGGGCGGTATGCCTGCGCCGATAGCGCCGTATGCTGCAAGTGTTGAAGATGATGTTACCATGGGGTAGATACCGTGGTCGGGGTCCTTAAGAGTACCGAGCTGACCCTCTAGGAGTATGGTCTTGCCCTCCTTGATAGCCTTGTCAAGGTAGTTGGAAACATCGCACACATAAGGCTCGATCATTTCCTTATACTGCATAAGGGTATCAAATATCTCCTGCTCATCGAGCTTGGGCTTATGGTAGAGGTGCTCGAGAAGAACATTCTTCTGAACTACTACTCTTGAGATGTGAGCCTTAAGCTCCTCCTCATCAAACAGCTCCTGCACCTGGAAGCCTATCTTAGCATACTTATCGGAATAGAAGGGTGCTATACCGCTCTTGGTAGAGCCGAAGCTCGCCTTGCCGAGCCTTTCCTCCTCATACTGGTCAAAAAGTATGTGGTAGGGCATTACCATCTGCGCCCTGTCGGAAATAAGTATCTTCGGCATAGGAACGCCCTTTGACGTGATGTCCTTTATCTCGTTAAAGAGAACCGGTATATTAAGAGCAACACCGTTGCCTATAATGCTTGTTGTATGGTCATAAAACACGCCGGAAGGAAGTGTGTGAAGCGCAAACTTTCCGTAGTTGTTGACTATTGTATGTCCTGCATTGGCACCGCCCTGGAATCTGATGATGATATCCGACTCCTGTGCCATCATATCGGTAATTTTACCCTTGCCCTCGTCGCCCCAGTTAGCGCCTACGATCGCTCTTACCATATTTATCCTCCGTTCAAAAAATCAAAAATGTCCGTGTGATATTTTCGGGCATATCACTTATATATTATATCACAACAGACCCATCAAGTAAATAGTTTTTTGAAATTTTACATTTTGTATATAAGTTTTCAAAAAGTAAGATCATCATATTTTTTTGCTCTCAGCCCTTGACAAGCGAATAAAAAGGTAGTATAATATAAATGTTGATTTTTGCCGCTGTGGCGAAATAGGCAGACGCAAGGGACTTAAAATCCCTCGGTAGCAATACCGTGCCGGTTCAAGTCCGGCCAGCGGCACCACATCATAAGCACGCTTAACGGCGTGCTTTTTCTTTAAGTAAGGGTGATGATCATGACAAACGGCATAAGCTATGAGGAATACCTTGAAAACAACGACAGGCTTATTTACACTAACGTAGGTGTTAGTATGCTCCCTCTTCTGAGACAGGGGAAGGATCTGTTCATCGTTGAGAAAAAGGGAAAGAAAAGATGCAGGGTCGGCGATGTAGTGCTGTACAAACGCCCCCCCGATAAATATGTGCTTCACAGGATAATCGAAGTTACCCCGACGGGCTATACCATACTTGGTGACAACTGTGTTGCCAAGGAATATGACATCAAGGATAAGGCTATCATCGGCATAATGACAGGTTATGTGCGTAACGGCAAGGAACACTCTGTCAACGAGCGTGGGTATAAGACATATACTCTGCTATGGCTGACATTTAACCCGTTAAGAGTGTTCTTAAAAAGGGTAATACTTAAACTAAAGCGTATAGCTAAGAAAATACTAAAGGGCGGATAAACCGCCCTTTATTTTTTATCAATACCCAAAGAATTCACTCGGTATGTCCCCGAAATCAGAGCCGCCGAACTGATCGCTTCCGCTGCTGCTGCGCTGTCTCTGCTGGGGCTGCTCTGTGGTGCTTTCCTGCTGCTTGTCGCTCTCGGTTTCCTGCTTGGTCTCATCAACTGTTACGGTTATATCGGTATATGAGCCGTTTCTGTATACCTTGCAGCTAAGCTCATCACCCTTGCTTGCTGCCTTTACTAAAGCTATCAGCTCGCTGCTCTTGGTTATCTTTTCGCCGTTTACCTCTGTGATAACGTCATTGAGCTGTAAGCCTGCCTTTTCGGCGGGGGAGTTTTCGGTTATCTTCTTGACGGTAACGCCCTCGGGCACGCCGTAGTTTTTGAGTTCTTCATTAACCTCGGCTACTGATATGCCGATATAGGACTTGACTACATAGCCGTTTTTGATGATGCTCTCGATAAGCGGCTTAACATTATCTATCGGTATAGCAAAGCCTATATTGTCGATAGATGCTTCGTTAGTGCCGGAGCTTGAATACTTGGCATTGGTTATGCCTACGACCTCGCCGTACATATTAAAGAGCGCACCGCCCGAGTTGCCCGAGTTTATGGCTGTATCTGTCTGAATAAGCTGCATCGTGCTGTTCTGTGTGGTAACGGTCCTATCAAGAGCGCTTACAACGCCTGCGGTGAGTGAGAATGTCAGCTCGCCTAAAGGATTGCCTATAGCTGCCACCTCATCGCCAACGCTCAGATCGGAAGATGAACCCAGCACAACAGGTGTCAGCCCGTCAGCATCTATCTTTAAAACGGCAATGTCGTTGCTCTCATCGCTGCCGATCAGCTTTGCTTCATAGCTCTTGCCGTCGTAGAGGGTGACGGTTATCTTGTTAGCATCGTCGATTACATGGTGGTTTGTCACGATGTAGCCGTCTGCCGAGATTATAAAGCCCGAGCCGGAAGCCGCAGCTGTTGTCTCATAGCCGAAGTAGTTTGTCTTGATAGATGTTGTTATACCGACGGTGGAGTTTACGTTTGCCTTGTAGACTTCGGCGGCGGTCATGAGCTTGCCTGTGCTTACAGCTGTTTCTACCACCTCAGCCTCTGCCTCAGCTGCCGATATCCTGCTTGATGTGAGAAGAACTGTCTTGCTTTCCTGTGAATCATCATCTTTAGCGGCTGCTGCCGATGTGTCATTATTCAGGTACCTCATACCCACATATGTGCCGCCTGTACCTACCGCACCGCCTAAAAGCGAGAAGCAAAGCGCCATTGCAACTATCTTCTTGCCGCCGCCTTTCTTTGTCTGCTTTGGTGCGGGTGTAGGCTGATAATATGTGCCGCCGTTTGTCTGTGTATTATTCTGATTTAAGTACTCATACATAATGATTACTTCCTTTCTTTTGTTTCGTTATACATATGATAACCCCTGTAATTTAAAAAAAGTTTAAAGCCATATGAAAAGTGTGAGAAACCTTTTTCACACAGCTTTGACAATGTGAAAAAGTCTGTCACAATTAGTTATAAGTTATCACAAATAATGCTATTGCCTTTGTTCTGCAAATATGCTATAATAGCTGTACAGGAGAGTGAGAATAATGATAGTCAGAACAGCCACAGTAAACGACATACCACAAATACTCAAACTGCTTTCTCAGGTGCTGGAGGTCCACGCAGCGATAAGACCTGACCTTTTTGTCAGCGGAACTGTAAAATACAGCGCCCCAGAGCTTGAAAAGATAATAAATGACAAAATGACCCCTGTGTTCGTTGCAGAGAATGAGGGCAAGCTCATAGGTCACGCATTCGTTCAGCTGACCGTCAACAGCTCACAGAATATGCCGATAGGTATGAAGTCTTTATACATAGACGATATATGCGTTGATGAGGGCGCAAGGCGAATGCACGCAGGAAAGGCGCTGTATGAGCGCTGCATAGAATATGCAAAAGAACAGGGCTGCCATGATGTTTCACTTAACGTATGGCAGGGAAATGACGCAGCTGAGAGCTTTTACCGCTCACAGGGTATGAAGGTGAGAAAGACCACGCTCGAAACTATCCTTGACTGAGGGAGGGGCGAATATGAAGAAAACACGCAAAACGGCAGTGCTTGTGCTTTGTATGGCTTTGCTCCTGTGCTCGTGCGGTAACGGCGGCAGTTCTTCTGATAATGAAAGCACCATAACGCCCGACGAAAGTGCAGCTTCATCAAATGACAGCTCATCTCCCGAAAGCAGCAGTGATGGATCATCAGGCGAGCCTGAGAGTGACGAAGATGAAAGCATAAAGCAAAAGATAAACGATACTATCGCCGGCATGATGAACGCCATAGAGCAGGACGCTTCCATTAAGATAGACAAGGAAACGGTCGGCGATGACATTGCAGCACTTTATGAAACAGTTAATCAAACAGGCTGCTACCCTGTATACAAGGGCACAAAGACCGAGTATTACCCCATGGGCGACTATGCCGTTGAACCTATGCTTGAAGAGCTTGAAAAGGCTGAGGATTTTATCTTTTTTGAGTATTGCATAGTTGACGAGGGCGAGTTCTGGGATAAGATATTTGATGTGCTTAAACGCAAGGCTGCCGAGGGTGTAGATGTCAGGGTGATATATGATTCTATCATCACTGCCGCCAAACTTGAGCCGGGGTTTTATGATAATTTGATAAACAGCGGCATCAAGGTCAACACCTACGGCGGCGACCACCGCAAAATCACCGTTGTTGACGGCAGGGTGGCTTTCACGGGCGGCATGAACATTGCAGATGAATATATAAACGTAACACACCCATACGGCGTATGGAAAGACAATGCCATAAAGATAACAGGCAGCGCCGTTAACAGCTTTACGCTGATGTTTCTGAATATGTGGGATGCATATGAGGGTGAGGAGGATATAAGCCGCTTTCTGTGCGCTTCAAATGAAGAGAATGAGAGTGACGGCTACATAATGCCATACTGTGACCACCCCAATGACGATATGCTGGTGGCAAGGGGCTTTTATATGTCGATGCTTGAAACCGCCAAGGATTA
>JAFYET010000240.1 GCA_017544125.1 Ruminococcus sp.
ATATTTATATCGTTTGCCTGCTCGCCCTCGGCAAGTATTCTCGGCTTGCTCCTTAGAAAATCCTGCCCCAGCTGGATAAACGGTACGCCCTGGGAGAGAATGGTTATAGCGGCAGCCAGTTTCGCCATTTTGCGCCGCTCCTCGGGGGATTCGTGCTTTGAGCATATACACAGCTTGTCCCAGAGGGTATTGTTATCGTGCGCCTCGCAGTAGTTTATTGCCTGTGTGGGCTCGAATGCCCAGCACGCCTCTGTAACATCTTTCAGCTGCCAGTGAGGCACCGAGCCGACGATGCCACGTTTGAGTATTGACGTAGCGTTGAAGTTGCCTGACACATAGCCCTTGTCATACTGGTTGAACGTGCCGCCCTTTATGGAATCACGCAGGTTGTCGTTGAAAAGCCCCACTCTGCCGAACTGGTATGAGTTCCACTTATACGCCAGCTTGTCTGAGGGCATGGGCGATTCGCCCCCCGTCCAGCCCTCGCCGTACATGAGCAGCTGGGGGGATATTTTGTTTAGCTCATCTCTTATGATGTTTACCGTTTCTATATCGTGCAGCCCCATAAGGTCAAAGCGGAAGCCGTCGAGCTTATACTCGGTCGCCCAGAACTTAAGGGAATCTATCATAAACTTGCGCATCATTGCGTGGTTAGATGCCGTCTCATTGCCGCAGCCCGAGCCGTTTGAGAAATGCCCGTCTCTCGTCAGCCTGTGGTAGTAGTAGGGAAACGACTTATGGAATGCCGAATCCTCGGTGAAGTAGGTGTGGTTATACACCACGTCCATAATAACGCCTATGCCGTTCTGGTGAAGGGTCATAATGAGCTGTTTGAGCTCTCTTATGCGCCTTTTGCAGTCGTTAGCGTTGGTAGAGTATGAGCCCTCGGGGAAGTTATAGTTCTTCGGGTCATACCCCCAGTTATACTGTGTCGAGAAAGGCACCTTCTCGTCAATAGTCGCATAGTCAAATATAGGCAGCAGCTGAACGTGGGTGATGCCAAGCTCCTTTAAGTGATCAAGGCAGGTGGTGACATTGCCGCAGCGTGTGCCAGATTTGGTGAAGGCTAAGAACTTGCCCCTCTCCCAATCAGAAACGCCGCTTGATTCGTCCGCCGAGAAATCACGCACATGGCATTCGTAGATCACCGCATCGCAGGCTGAAGGGCAATCGACCCTGCCTGTTTTCTCCCAGCCTGAGGGGTCGGTGGAGCGCATATCTATAACAGCGCCCCTGTTGCCGTTGACACCGCCCGCTTTTGCGTATATGTCGATAGTCTCTATCCTCTTTATATGGTCAAACTCATAGGAATAGGTATAGAACACCCCGTCCATCTCACGCCAGAATTCGATATACCACACGCCCTTATCGAGCCGCTGCAGGGGGAGAGTCTCTATTAAATTGTCACCCTCGCCGTCAAGGTAGAGGTTAAGGTAAACGCCCGTTGCCAGCGGCGACCAGGTCTTGAATATAGTCTTCCCCTCACGGAATGTGACACCCAGGTCATCGCCGTCATAAGCGTTTTCTCTGTCAAATTTTTCAAAGTCGGTTATTCTTATCATTATTCCCAATTCCCTTTGTATCAGTCAAAGTGAAATACTTTTATATATAGTAAGCGTGTATCTTTAAATTATTTACCGCCCGTATGGGCATCAGCGCCGAAGGCGCACCTTACCTGTTACCTGAAATCCCTATCTGCGCTCCCTGCAAAAGCCTTGTCTCGAAGCCCTCTTTTGTGTTTTGGATAAGGTCTTCATCTATGGTGACTTTGCCCTTTTGGGTCAGCAGCACGATAGTAGAGCCGCCGAACTCAAAGTAGCCCTTTTCCTCACCCTTTGTGACATTTACTCTGCCCTCGGGGTTGTGGTTGGTTATCTTGCCCACGAAAAGTGCGCCAACTTCCATCATTATCACATCGCCGAATACCTGCGAGCGTATCATGCAGTATTCACGGGTGTTTTCCTTGAAAACGGGTGTGTGGTGGAGCGCTACTGGGTTAACTGTCTGTAATACGCCGTTTATGCGCCTGTTGCGGCTTTTAACACCTGTGCAGGGGTAAACGTAGCGGTGGTAGTCATCGGGGGTGAGGCGTATAACTATAGCATTGCCGCCGCTGTAACGCTCAGAGAGCTTTTTGTCACGCAGCAGCGAGCCCACGGTGTATACCGAGTTTTTTATCACGAAGGTGCTCGAGGGCGTTATCTCATAAGCGCTCACCTTGCCGTCAGAGGGGCAGATGAGCACATTCTCATCACCCTTGATGAGCCTGCGTGTGCTTTTTATGCGCCTTGTGAAAAAGTCGTTGAATGAGCTGTATTTTGTATCTTCATAGTCAAACAGGTCAATGCCGTTTTTATCGGCAAAGCTGTCAATAAACACGGTGGATACCTCGCTGTCGAGCACCTTTCTGCCTATCTTGGATACAAAAGGCGCACCCATGAGCTTTACCGCCGCCCTTGTGACAGCGTGGGAGTATACCGTGTCAAGCAGCTTGTCCTGCGAGGTGGTATCTTCAAATTCGTTTCCGTTTCTGTCTCTGTATTTCATAAAAGGCTCCCCCTTTTGAATGCTATCCGTCCGCCGCCTTTGGCGGGATATGGTATTGTTTCAGATTCGGCGGCGCAGCCGCTTTTAAAATCCGTCCGCCGCAGGCGGACACCTTAATTATGCATTATGAATTATGCATTATGCATTAAGCCTATGCCCTTGTGCGCAGCACCACGTTCCACCCTGCAAGTGACTGGCGGATAAGAAGAACGTCAAGCACGTTGACAACGCCGTTTGCGTCAACGTCGGCGGCGAGCTCGTTTATCTCGATGCTCCAGCCTGCGAGCGACTGCCTGATAAGCAGCACGTCCATGACGGTAACTTCGCCGTCACCGTTTGCATCGCCGGGTATTATCTCGACCTCATCAGCGTCAAGCAGAACGTAGTCAAAGCCGTTGTCAACGGCATACTTGCAGCCTGCCGAGTTTTTGTAGCAGTAGATAGTAAAGCCCGATATCTTCTTCGGGGCGAATATCGAATAATCCCCCGTGTACTGGTAGCCCGACGCACTCTGCCCTGCTATGTAGCCGAATGCGCAGTCACCTATGGAAGTCACGCTCTTTGGGATAGTTATCTTTTTGGCAGACGACGAGAAAAGGGTGTTGAATGTCGCACCCGAGGCTATGGTAGTTATCCCCTCGGGGATAACAAGCTCGGTGAGGGCGGTCTTGTTAAACAGCGCATCAATGCCGAGTGCTTTTACCGTAAAGCCCAGTATCTCGGTGGGCAGGTTTACTTTCTGTGCGTTTTGCAGGTAGCTCACCAGCGTCACCGTGTTGTCCTCATTTATGTAGAACGAGAACTGGCTCATCTGATTGTAGAGGGTGGGGTTGTTTGCCTGGCAGCTGTAGTCGCCGGTGGGTATGTTTGCGGGCATGGTGTAGTAATAGCCTGCGCCCGAGGCGTTCTCCCTAACGGCGTGGTCGGCATCAAACACGGTGGAGCCCTTGGCGAAATACTTGTGGGTGTCACGCTTGTCGTCCCAGGTGGGGTCAACGTAGTAGTATGTGCCGTTGTCCATCTTGACGGCATTCCACGCATGACCGCCGCCGCTGTAAAGGTCGGTGCCGATCACAAGGAAGTTGTCAATGCCCACGTAGTTCAAAAGCATCTGGTAAGCCTTGGCGTAGCTCTCGCACACGCCCGTCCTGTTATACACCGCACCTATGACGTTGTGTGAATATACCGCACGCATATCATCATAGTTATAGGTCATCATCGGCAATATCTTGTCGTGCAGTATGAGCGCACGCTCATAGCGCCTTGTATAGCCTGCCGTAGCGGCGGTCATATCCGTCACATAGTCATATATCGCCTGCTGCATCTCTTTTCTGACAGATGCCTTGGTGTATTCCTCATTTATCAGCGCAAAGTAATAGGTGCTGTTGGTGGCATACTGGTTTATGAGGTAATACATTGCGGGGTTATCATACCGCATGGCGTAGTAGGTGGATATCGCCTCATCATCGGTAAGCCCGAGGGTCTTGTAATTGACCTTGCTTACCACAAACAGCTCGCTTGAGCCGTCATATTCGGTATAGTCTTCATCGCTCTCCCACACGGCGGTGTATACATCATAGAGCTTTTCGTAAAACTGCTGCATCTTAGCGCCGTTTGTGCGTGTGCCAAGGTCGTTGTAGGCGTAATTGCCACGGCACTTTGCCAGAAGCTCCACATGGGTCGATTCTTCCGTCTCCTGCGCCTGAACCTCTATTACCGGCAGGGTGAATCCCGTCACCGCTGCCCCCGCCCCCAGCGCCACCGCCGCCGCAAGCGCAACTGATATCAGCCTTTTTATGATCATACAGACACCTCCAGTTTAAATGCATAATGCATAATTCATAATGCATAATTATTGTGTCCGCCTGCGGCGGACGAATGCCCATACGGGCGTGGTTGTCGAACACTGTTGACTAAGGGCGGCTATCTCTTTTCCCAAATGTGAAGTATGAGACTTTGAGCAATGCTGCCCGACATTTTTAAAATCCGTCGCCCGCAAGGGCGACACCTCAATTATGCATTATGCATTATGCATTATGCATTATAAATATTGTGCATTGTGCCAAAACTTATCAACATTCTGTATACATTCTAACATAAAACGCCCTGTTTGTCAAGACAGGGCGGGGTGTTAG
>JAFYET010000241.1 GCA_017544125.1 Ruminococcus sp.
AAGGGGAGGTGCCTGCGAAGCAGGCGGAGGGGATAGCACCCGAGCGCTGTTCGCCAAAGCCAAACTCTCTCGTTTTCCAAACGTGCAGTGTGGGGGCTTTCGGTATCAGCTCTGCTGATACCAGCGCCACCCACGCCCCTTCGGGTATGCCCTTTCGGGCGTAAAACTTGCCCCACAACTCCCTATTTATCGGGGTATAATAATGGGATAGATGTATTACTTATTCAACTATTATATTTACGATGCATTCGCCTATCTCGTCGTTTATCTTGCGGCTTATCTGTTTTGCTACCTCACGCACTTTGTCGTAGGGCATATCAGGGGAGAAGCGCAGACCGATGTCAACGAGCTTCTGCTTGCCGCTTACCCTGCTGCGCACCTCGCTGAAGCCCTCAAAATCGGAATAATGCTCGCTTAAGACTTTGACTATCTTCATCTGCAATTCTTCATCAAGAGTGCGGTCGAGCAGCTCATATACCGAGCTGCGCAGAGCTTTAAGCACTATATATCTAAACGGCGCTACTAATATAAGGCAGACAACGGGCGGGAAGTATTTTATCCACTCAGTATGGCTGAACACTATGCCTATTATAAGCGTTATCATTGAGATTATATCGAACAGGAACTCTTTCTTAGCGCTGATGTAGGCGGTGTGCAGCATCTTGCTGTGCTCTTTATGGGTGAGCAGGCGCTGGCGGTACATTATAAACAGGTCGATGAAGATACCGGCTATGCTCATTATCAGGGCGAGCTTCATTGAGCCGTGTTCCTCCGAGGGGCGAATGATGTTTTTGACGGAAAAGAACACCACGCAGCAAAGCCCTGCGATATCGAACATCTCACAGCTCATAGCGCCTATTGCCTCTATCTTGCCTGTGCCGTAGTTGAAGTGGAACTTAAGGCTTTTTTTCATCTGGAATGAAAGAAACGCCAGTATGAACCCCGGGAGTATTATGCTTACCTGCTCGATAAACTCGAGCCACATGACCATTGACCCGCTGGCAACAGCGGATATGAATGATGTTATAGTTTTCGGTATTCTCCACGCCATCAGCAGAACTGCGATACGCTGCTGTCTGACAAGTATATCTTTCTCCACACACAAGCCCCCAAAAAATAAAAAAACTCCACAGCGAGGGCTTACATACCCTTACTGCGGAGATTTATGGTCGAGGTGACAGGACTTGAACCTGCGGCCTCTGCGTCCCGAACGCAGCGCTCTACCAAACTGAGCCACACCTCGCAATTTTCATCACCAAAATATTATAACATACTTTGAGCGCCTTGTCAATGATTTTTTGCAAAAAAAGTGTGCTTGTTTATATGCGCAGGGGCAGAGGGCTATTTGTCAAGTATCTCAACTCTATCAAATATGCCTGTGTTTTTGTAGAAATATATCCTTATAGGGTGCTTGTGAGGGTACTCTTTTGATGCTATCTTTTCAAAAAATACTGTGCGTGATGTATCGAGGGGAGCTTGTGAGATTATCTTTTCATAAGCTTCGTCGCTTATCTGTAAAAAAACATAACCATCATAATGCAATCCAATCTTTTTGGGCTTATCGGGGTCTTGAATAGGTGAGATGTCAAAAATATTTGCTTCATATACTACCTCGCCTTGATAAAGGTCTTTGAAATAAGGCATTGCCTCATAGGATAATGAGAATGCACTTATGAAGAGGAAAAAAACGGCGGAATATCCTTGCTTTTTGCGGATGCTCTCTGTCAATCCAAAAATAATACATATAATGTCCACAAGTATAATTGTTATTTTGATCGCTGCCTTTGCCGTGAAATAGCTTTTACCGTAGTGTTCACCACGATCTATGATAATAATGGCAACTATGCATAATAATAGAATGATCAGCATGGCTATGCAAAAAATGCGTCTCTTTTTAGATGTCATGATACACCGCCTTTCTTTTATATGCATATATTATACAGTATGCCGCTGTTTTTGTCAACAAAAAACCAAAAGAGGAACTGCCTTGACCGCAGTTCCTCTTTTTTCATTAAGCCGATATCTTCGCCCTGTATTTGAGGCATATCTTGTCCGTGATAAGCGCTATGAACTCGCTGTTTGTGGGTTTTCCCTTGCCCGTGTTCACCGTGTAGCCGAAGAAAGAATTCAGCGTGTCGATGTCGCCCCTGTCCCAGGCTATCTCAATGGCGTGGCGAATGGCACGCTCGACCCTCGATGATGTGGTGGAGAACTTCTTCGCTACCGTCGGGTAGAGTATCTTCGTCACACTCTCGAGCATCTCACGGTCATTGACCGAACTGATTATCGCCTCTCTCAGATAGTGGTAGCCCTTGATGTGGGCAGGCACGCCTATCTGATGAATGATATCGGTCACGATTATTTCAAGCGAGGTCGCATCAAGGGGCTTGTGGGTGCTCTGCGCCATGCCGCTGTGAATGTCAGAATCTATCTCTAAAAGCGCCTTTATCCTCTCGCCTAAGATGCTTACATCAAAGGGGCGCAGCATGAAGTAAGCTGCCCCTGCCTGCATCACCTGCTGCTCGATAAAGGCATTCTCGTAGCTGCTGGTGATTATGAATATGGGCTTTTTGTCAAGCGCCTGAGCCTTGCGTAAAAGCTCTATGGCATCTACCGAGGGTATCACCGCATCGCATACCACCACATCGGGCTGCTCGTTTCTTACCGCATCGAGTATTTTTGCCCCGTCCTTGCTCCTTGTTATCACGAAAAATCCCATGCTGCGCAGCGTCGAAGCCGTTGCTACCCCGTACTGAGCCGAATCGTCACCTATAAGAACTTTTATCTTGCCTGTCATTGTTATTTCCTCCGTTGTCGTTGTTATTGTAATGTGTGCGCACGTTTTTTCCTTACAATAACTATCATATCATACGGCAAATCGAAAATCAATACATTTTCGGGATTTTTCACAACAAAATTCTTTTATAATTATGCAAAATATACTATAAGTTGAGAGAAAATATAACAAATAGCTATATTATCACGCTTTTTGACCCCACCTTGCGGCATTCGACAAAAAATTCCCTCAGCCTGCACTTTCTTTCATGGCGGTGTACATTCTCTCGGCAAAGACGGCGTAGCCTCTTGTGGGGTCTTCGGTGAAAACGTGGGTCACAGCGCCTATCAGCCTGCCGTCCTGAATTATCGGGCTGCCGCTCATTCCCTGAACTATGCCGCCTGCCCGCTCGAGCAGCTCGGGGTCGTTAACACGTATTATCATCGAGTGTGCGGCATCCTCCGAGAGGTCAACGTTTTCTATCTCTATTTCGTATTCTTTGGGCTTGTCCTTGTCAAGGGTGGTGAGTATATATGCCCTGCCCGTGTGCGCCTGCTGCTTGTAGCCAAGCGGTAACGCTTCGTGCTTTGACGGGCACCGGAACATTCTGCCGAAGACCCCGCAGCCGGTGTTCAGCGTCAGCACCCCTGTCGCCGCCGATGAGGTGAAGTGCCCTATAAGCTCGCCGGGGTCGCCGTCGATGCTCTTTTCTGTGCCTGTTATCTCCACCTCGCCCACGTTGCCGTCAGACAGGGGGAGGGGCTGCTTGGTATCGCTGTCGCAGATAGGGTGCCCGAGCCCGCCGAAGCCCCCGCTCTTCTCATCGTAAAAGGTGAGCGTGCCTATGCCCGCAGATGAATCACGCACCCACATACCCGCCCGGTATTTGCCGCCCGCAAGCTCGGGGGTGAGGGTAACGCTCATGACCTCGTCATTGCGCTTTAAGGTAACGGTCATCGGCTCGCCGCCGCTTTGCTCGACTATCTTTGAAATGTCATCGTTTTATGACACGCCCTGCCCGTCAACACTTGTGATGATGTCACCCACACGTATGCCGCACCTTGCCGCAGGGCAGGAAAGCCTGCCGTCAAACCCGCCGTCAGCCTGCAAGTCTATCACCAGCACCCCGTCGGTTATAAGCCTTATGCCGAAAGGCTCGCCGCAGGGGACGAGCATGGGTGCCGGCTGGGTGTTTGCGTGGATATCCTTTATCGGCACCGAGCCGAACAGCTTTAGCGTATAGGTGCGTGAGGGGTGTGAGCCCGATATTGCCTCCACAGGCTCCTGCCCCTCGGCGGTTATATTAAAGAATGTGTAAAGTGCGGGCGGCTCTTCGGTATAGATGCTGTCAGGCAAAGCCGAGGAATAATACCCCGTCAGCCCCTGCAACCCAAGGGCAGCCGTGCCGAGTATCACCGCCGAGCGCTTAAAGAATCTTTTCATTGTTTTTTCGTCCTTTCATATTTTATCTGTATTTTATTTTTGGCTTTTTTTATGCTTTAATTCAGCATAGTAAGCAAGTATTATTTTCATTGGCAGCGCATAAATTTATTTCTAATAAAGAAAAAATTTGTGTTGCAAAAATCAGTCTTATATGTTATAATGTGTAATGTATTCTTCAAAAAAGGGTGATCAACCAATTGAAATCAAAAAAAGAACGGCTTAAGGAGCAATCGTTAAAGCAGATAGAAAGAAAAAAAGAAATAGAAAAACAGGAGCAGGAGCTGAAGGAAGAAGCATCGTCAAAGGACGACCTGAGCCTTTCATCGGTAAAGCTGCTCAAAAAGGAGCCGATATACTGCCTGCTGTTAAAGCTCATAGCCGTAGGTGTGTATGTGTATTCCTGCTTTTTCTACGGCGGGGTTACGATAATAGGTATCCTCGGCGGTCATGTTGATAATGTTGAGCATAAATATGCCTATTTTATGCTCATAGGCGTTATACTGCTGCTTGCAGCACTACTGCTTATGTTTTTCAGAAAGTATGAGATATCATTTGCGATCAACATCGCCGGAACTATATTATATATGAAGACAGCCGTATTTCTTGTAGAAAAAGTGAGAAAGCTGCTTGATGAGAATTATATTACCGATGCAGAGATACTCCACCTTGACAAGACCTATATGCGCCGCCATTACCCCGAGATAGCATTTCTGGTGCTGGGGCTCATACTTCTTGCAATAAGCCTTGTAAGGCGCTATATCAAATACCGCAAGCTCAGAAACGAGCGTGACAACGCCCCTGTCAAGAGCATAATTGATGACTGATGAGCTGACCGATAAACAATATATACAAAAACCACGCACCGCTTTCGGTGCGTTTTTTGTTGCATTTTTTATTGACAGGCTGTGTCTTTATATGATATAATATATATTGTATGTCGATATGTGTAGTTTTTTGTACTCATATCACGATGATATGATCGAAAAGGAGAATACATTTTGGTTTTTGCTGATCTGTTCTTTTTATATTTCTTCCTTCCCGTTTGTCTTATATTCTATTTCATGACGAGAAATCTTCATATAAGAAACGCCGTGCTGATAGTCTTTTCACTGGTGTTCTATGCGTGGGGCGAGCCCATATGGGTAACGCTTCTGATATTCTCGTCGATAATAGATTATTTCAACGGTCTTGTGATAGAAAAACACCGGGGCAAAACGCCCGCAAAGCTGGCACTTGCCTGGTCGCTGGTGGCGAATTTAGGGCTTCTGGTGGCATTCAAGTATTCGGGCTTCTTTGTTGAGAATGTAAATAACCTTATAGGCACGCAGTTTACAGTGCCTAAGATAAGGCTGCCCATAGGTATATCCTTCTATACCTTCCAGACGATATCGTATACCATTGACTGCTACTGGAACAGAGTTCCCACCCAGAAGAATTTCTTTAAGTTTCTGATGTATGTATCGCTCTTCCCGCAGCTGGTGGCAGGGCCTATCGTCCGCTACTCGACCATAGGTGCTGAGATAGAGGACAGAAACACTGATATGCAGATGGTATCAGAGGGCATATCACGCATAATCTTAGGTCTTGGCAAAAAGGTCATAATAGCCAACGGCATAGGCAAGATAGTAACTACCTGCTTCGGCGAGGCGGCTGATAACTATGCGGCAGTGAGCACTGTTTCGGTGCTGGGCGCATGGTTCGGCGGCGCTATGGTGGCGCTTCAGTATTACTATGACTTTTCGGGCTATTCTGATATAGCCATTGGTCTTGGGCGCATATTCGGCTTCCACTTTGATGAGAACTTCAAATACCCCATGATATCAAAGACGATATCTGAGTTCTGGAGGCGCTGGCATATATCCCTCTCCTCCTGGTTCAGGGATTATGTATACATACCCCTCGGCGGCAACAGAGTAAGCAAGGGCAGGCATCTGCTCAATATAATGATAGTATGGTCGCTGACAGGTCTATGGCACGGCGCAAGTTGGAACTTCCCCATATGGGGCATATACTTCGGGCTTTTCCTGCTTCTGGAGATAGAGATAGGCAAGGATAATCTCAAAAAATGCCCCGCAGTTATACTGCATATCTATACAAAACTGGTGGTGGCGTTCGGCTTCGGCATATTCTACTTTGACAAGACAGCGCCCCTTGTGAAATTTTTCAAGGCGACGGTTGGCGCTAACGGCAACCCCCTTACCGACACGATAACCAAGACAGTTATAAAGAATAACGCTTATCTGCTCATAGCGGTGGTGCTTTTTGCTATGCCGGTAGTTCCCAAGATAAAGGAAATATGCATGAAGCAGAAGACAAGCGCTGTGATAATACAGTCAGCAGGCATTGTGTGCAATGTGGCTATACTGCTTATTTGCAGCATACTGCTTGTAAACACCACGAACAACCCGTTTTTGTATTTCAGATTTTGATAGGTGAATGATATGAAAAGTAAAGACAAACAGCCGCTTGACGGCAGCTTTGACCCCTCAAAGCAGCTTGAAAAGCTCGACAAGCTCTTTGCTGAGAGCTTGGGGCAGCTGGGCAGCTTTGACAGCCTGGTGGGCGATGACTGGGAAAAGGTCGATGAGACCACCGCCGCAGAGACCAAGTCTGACATCGATGAGCAGTTCATAGCCCTTGAAGAGAGCAAAAAGGCAAAAAAGGAAAAGAATAAAGATAAGAATACGGAAAAGGCTGAGAAAAAGGAAGAAATAAAGCAGGAGAAAAAGGCAGAAGAGCCTGAAGACGATATGCTCATGCCGTTCCCCGTTATAAAGGAGAAGAAGGCTGAGGAGCCCGATGACTCGGTATTGGACAAGACAGGACCTATACCCGTTATATTCAAGGAAGAGGACGATGTGGTAAGGATACCTGCCCTTGACGGCGAGGAGGAGGCGCTCGAACACGAGCAGCTGACCTCAAAGGAGGAGTATGACAGGCTTTTTGAGGAGCTTTATCACATTGAGCCGCCCAAAAAGAGAGAGCCTAACTTCTACAAATCGGAATTCCGCTTTATAAACGCTGCAGCCTGCTTTCTTTGCATATTCGGCATATTTGCATATCTGCTCTTTGCAGACAGGGAGAGCGGCTTTATTAACTCGGAAAACAGAATGCTCGCAACCATGCCGAAATTCTCAGTGGGCAGCTATCTTGACGGCAGCTTTGCAAAGAAGATGACCGAGTATTTCACCGACACCGTGCCTGACAGAGAGAACCTCAAAAGGATAGGTGCTGACATAACCTCCCACTACGGTCCCAAGGACGATATAAAGATATCTTCAAACGTCAAGGCTGTAAAGAAAGAGGTGCTTGAAGAGCCCTCAAAGATAGTGACAACTGCTACTGCTAATATAAACATTGCGGATGTTATAGAAGACGACAGCTCGGAAGAGACTGACGAGAGCGGCGAGGAGAAGCCCAAGGAAACAGAGCCCGAAGAAAAGATAACCACCATGAAGGAACAGGTAAAGCAGGTGGATACGAACTTTGACGAGGGTACTGTATACGGAAGCGTTATAATCGAGGGTTCGGGCAAGAATGTAAGGGCTATATCGGCATTCTACGGGCTTTTTGAGAACTCTGAGCTTTACGCCAAAACTATAAACAAGTATAAGCAGGAGCTCGGCAAGAAAGTTAATGTATATAATATGCCTATACCCATATCATCGGCGTTCTATATACCCAAGAACTTTGAGGACACTGTGGCGAGCCAGCCTGACAACATTGAGGTAATGAACAGAAACCTCAAAAACATCATCTCGGTAGATGCCTATTCAGAGCTTGCAAAGCACACTGAGGAATACATCTACTCACGTACTGACCACCACTGGCAGCCACTGGGCGCTTACTACGCAGGAAAGGCATTTGCGGAAGTTGCGGGCATAAATTACCCCGAGCTTTCGGAATACGGCAGATACTTCAAGGAAGATTTCTGCGGCACGATGTATATGTACTCAGACTACAATGAGGAGCTTAAGAACAACCCCGACACATTCACCTACTTCAAGCCCAAGAACGAGTACAAGACCTACTACTACAACACCGACTTCACCGGCAAGAGGGAAGACGTGCTCTTCTATGACTATGCCGAGGGCGTTAACACCTACTCGGTATTCATGGGCGGTGACGAGACTATCTGCCAGATAGACACAGATGTAAAGAACGGGCGCACGCTCGTTATCTTCAAGGACAGCTTCGGCAATGCGCTCGTACCGTTTATGGTAAACGGCTTTGAGCACATCTACGTTGTCGATTTCAGATACTTCAACGTAAACGCCATAGACTT
>JAFYET010000242.1 GCA_017544125.1 Ruminococcus sp.
AATCAGCCTGTTGCTATCATTCAGAAGAGCGTAAAGGGCAAGGGCGTATCATTTATGGAAAACAACGTTTCATGGCACGGCACAGCGCCTAATGCCGAGCAGTATGAGCAGGCAAAGAGCGAGCTTGAAGCAGCACTTGCCGCACTTGAAGCATAAGAGAAAGGAACGGTGTTTATAAATGGCTGACGTAAAAAAGATAGCTACAAGAGAAAGCTACGGCAATGCACTTGCCGAGCTTGGCGATAAATATGAAAACCTCTATGTTCTTGATGCAGACCTCGCAGCTGCAACAAAGACAGGCATTTTCAAGAAGAAATTCCCTGAGAGGCACTTTGACTGCGGTATCGCAGAGGGCAATATGATGGGCGTTGCAGCAGGTCTTGCAGCAACAGGCAAGATCCCCTTTGCATCTACATTTGCAATGTTCGCAGCAGGCAGAGCCTTCGAGCAGGTAAGAAACTCGATAGGCTACCCCCACTTAAATGTAAAGATAGGCGCTACACACGCAGGTATATCTGTCGGTGAAGACGGCGCTACTCACCAGTGCAACGAGGATATCGCTCTTATGAGAACTATCCCCGGTATGGTTATAATCAACCCCGCAGACGATGTTGAGGCAAAGGCTGCCGTTGAGGCTGCTATACAGCACCAGGGTCCTGTTTATATGAGATTCGGCAGGCTTGCAGTTCCGGTGTTCAATGACCCCGCAACCTATAAGTTCGAGCTTGGCAAGGGCATCAAGCTCGCTGACGGTGAGGATATCGCTATCATCGCTTCCGGTCTTATGGTAAATGAGGCAATTGAAGCTGAAAAGGTGCTCAGAGCAAACGGCATCAAGGCAACAGTTATCAACATACACACTATCAAGCCTATTGATGAGGATATAATCGTTGAGGCTGCTAAGAAGACAGGTCTTGTGCTCACAGTTGAGGAGCATTCGGTAATAGGCGGTCTTGGCTCGGCAGTTGCAGATGTTCTCGCTGCTAAGTGCCCCACAAAGCTCATAAAGATAGGCGTTAACGATGAGTTCGGTCACTCAGGCCCTGCTGTTGAGCTTCTCAAGCAGTTCGGTCTCAGCGCTGATAATATCGTTAAGACAGCTACCGAGGCAGTTAAAGCAAAATAATTATTCGGCGGGCAGGGGATACACCTTGTCCGCCATTCACATTTTCTAAGCCCCTGATGTATTATAGTCAGGGGTGATTTTATGCGTTATACTTCAAATAAACACAAAAAGACGGCGAATATTATAATTATAACAGTGATAACAGCCATACTGTTTGCAGCTGCTGTGTATATCCGCCTTGAAAAAAAGCTCGGCAGTATAGTTAAAGAAGCAGCAACGCAGCAGACAAGTGAGCTTATCTATAATGAGCTTGACAGCTATCTTAAAGAAAACACCGGCATGGGCGAGCTTATACATATAAGCTATGACGAGGGCGGAAATATTGTAGGCATCACAACAGACAGCGCAAGTATAAACAAGATAAACAACGAACTTGGCGCACGCCTGTCAAAGGCGATGAAACGCCTTGAAAACAGCAGGGCAGCTATACCCATAGGCGCACTCAGCGGGGCAGACCTTCTTAGCGGCTCGGGGTTTGATATTGATGTGAGCTTTCACAGCATACAAAACGTCACAACAAAGATAGAGAGCAGCTTTGATGAATGCGGCATCAATCAGACAAAGCACAGCCTGAAACTGCTTATAAGCACAAATGTAAGCGCCGTTATGCCAGGAAAAGACATGACCGTGACGATAGACCAAGAGTTTTTATTGTCGGAAACGGTAATTGTTGGTAAAATACCCGATGTATATTTGAAAAAGATTTAAAAAATGGCTCTAAGCCCTTGAAATTATAATATATTTGTGGTAAAATAAATATATATGTGTTTTGGAGTGTGTATTTATGAGTAAAGAAACTGCTAAAAAAAGGATAGATGAGCTCGTTGAGCTGCTCAATCACCATGCATACCTTTACTATGTTCTCGATCAGAATGAGATCGAGGACTATGAATACGATATGCTCCAGCGTGAGCTTAAAGAGCTTGAAGAGCAAAACCCCGAGTTTGTCAGAAAAGACTCACCTACACAGAGAGTCGGGGGAATGGCATTATCCACCTTTGAAAAGGTAGAGCATAAGGTGCAGATGGGCTCGTTACAGGACGTTTTCTCATTCGAGGAGGTAAAAGCCTTTGTTGAGCGTGTAACCTCTCAGGTAAGCGACCCCGAATTTGTGGTCGAGCCTAAGATAGACGGTCTGTCGGTATCTCTTATGTATGAAAACTCCGAGCTGACAGTAGGCTCAACAAGAGGTGACGGCTTCGTGGGCGAAGACGTTACAGCAAATATCAAGACGATACGCTCAGTGCCGCTCAAGCTCAAAAAGCAGCTGCCCCTTATCGAGGTAAGAGGTGAGGTGTATATGCCGAGAAACGCCTTTGAAAAGCTCGTTGAGGAGCAGGAGATAAACGGCGACCAGCCCTTTAAAAACCCGAGAAACGCAGCGGCAGGGTCACTTAGGCAGAAAAACTCAAAGATAACTGCACAGCGAAAGCTCGATATATTCTGCTTTAATATCCAGCAGATAGAGGGGGAGGAGATGACCTCTCACAAGCAGTCGCTCGATTATATAAGCGAACTGGGCTTTAAAACCGTTCCCGGCTATAAAAAAGTTAAGACCTACGACGAGATAAAGTCGTGTATAGAGGAGATAGGGCAAAAGCGCTTTTCTCTGCCCTTTGATATCGACGGCGTTGTTATAAAGGTAGACAGCTTCTCGCAGCGTGATAGCTTGGGCGCTACCGCAAAAGTCCCCAAGTGGGCTGTGGCTTATAAATTCCCGCCCGAGGAGAAGGATTCAAAGCTGCTCGATATAGAAGTCAACGTCGGCAGAACGGGCGTGCTTACTCCCGTTGCGGTGTTTGAACCTATATTCCTTGCAGGCACCAGCGTTTCAAGAGCAACGCTTCATAATCAGGATTTCATTATGGAGAAGAACATCTCCATCGGTGATATAATAACAGTAAGAAAAGCAGGCGACATTATACCCGAGGTGCTTAGCGTCAAGCAGAAGCTCTCAGGCGATGCGCATTTCAGGCTGCCCGATAAATGCCCCGTGTGCGGCGCAGCTGTCGAGCGTGTGCAGGACGAGGCAGCGATAAGATGCACAAATGTCGAGTGCCCCGCACAGCTTTTTAGAAGTATAGTTCATTTTGCAAGCAAGGGTGCTATGAATATCGACGGGCTTGGTCCTCAGATAGTAAGGCAGCTGCTTGACAGCGGGTTGATAAAGGGCATTGCAGACCTTTACGAGCTTACCCCCGAAAAGCTGCTGTTCCTCGAAGGCTTCAAGCAGAAGTCAGCCGATAACCTTGTTTCGGCGATAGAGGCTTCAAAGCAGAATTCTCTTGACAAGCTGATATTCGGTCTCGGTATAAGAAATATAGGCTCTGCCTCGGCAAAGCTGCTTTGTGAGAGGTTCGGCGGGCTTGATGATATCATGGCTGCAACAGCCGAAGATATCTCCGAAATAGACGGCTTTGGTGAGATAATGGCTCAAAGTGTATACAGCGCTTTCAGAGATGAGCACCTTACATCACTTATTGAAAAGCTCAAAGCAAACGGCGTTAATACAAGCTATCAAAAATCGCAGATAGATGACCGCTTTGCAGGCAAGACATTTGTGCTGACAGGCACACTGCCTACAATGAAACGTGATGAAGCCAAGGAGCTTATAGAAAAATACGGCGGCAAGGCAAGCGGCTCGGTTTCAAAGAAAACAAGCTATGTGCTTGCAGGCGAAGAAGCAGGCAGCAAGCTGACAAAGGCTCAGCAGCTGGGAATACCTGTGATAAGTGAAGAAGAATTTCTACAGATGATAAAATAAAAAACGAAAAAGAATATGATGGTAAAAGGAGGAGCGGGAATGTATAAGATAGTGGAAAAGCGTGTTCTTAACGAGCAGGTCACGCTTATGAAGATAGAAGCTCCCTATATTGCTGCAAAGGTAGATGCAGGTCAGTTTATAATTTACAGAGTTGATGAAAAGGGTGAGCGTGTTCCGCTGACGGTTGCTGACAGCGACAAGGAAGCAGGCACTATCACAATAATATTCCAAGCAGTGGGCGGCTCAACACAGAAGCTTGCTTCGCTGAATGAGGGTGACTCTATTCTTGATGTTGTGGGTCCTCTCGGCACTGCTACCGAATATGAAAAGGGCATAAAGCGTGTGGCAGTAGTCGGCGGCGGCGTTGGCTGTGCTATCGCTTACCCGCAGGCAAAGAAACTCTATAATATGGGCGTTTATGTTGACCTTATCGCAGGCTTCAGAAATAAGGATATCGTTATCATAGAAGACGAGATGAAAAACGCCTGCAACGAGCTTCATATCTGCACAGATGACGGATCATACGGCTATCACGGCTTTGTTACAAACAAGCTGCAGGAGCTTATCGACGGCGGTGCAAAGTATGATGAGGTAATTGCCATAGGTCCTGTGCCTATGATGAAATTCATCTGCAAGGTAACTGAGCCTTATGGAATAAAGACTTTGGTTTCACTCAACCCCATTATGGTTGACGGAACAGGTATGTGCGGCGGCTGCCGTGTCACCGTTGACGGCAAGATAAAGTATGCCTGCGTTGACGGCCCCGATTTTGACGGGCATAAGGTGGATTTTGATGAGCTTATGAGAAGAAACGGCACATATAAGACTCAGGAAAAGGCTCATGTGTGCAATCTTACAGGGGAGGTGAGGGGCAATGCCTAATATGCAGCCGACCAAGACCCCTGTCAGGGAGCAGGACCCCAAGGTAAGAGCGAGGAACTTTAAAGAGGTAACGCTCGGCTATACCCCCGAGGAGGCAATGAACGAGGCTTCAAGGTGCCTTAACTGCAAGAACAGACCGTGTATGACAGGCTGCCCTGTAAGCGTTCGTATCCCCGAGTTTATAGCTAAAGTCGCAGAGGGTAAGTTTGAAGAGGCTTACGATATCATAAAGTCAACAAACAGCCTTCCTGCCGTTACGGGCAGAGTATGCCCGCAGGAGCGGCAGTGCGAGAGCAAGTGCGTAAGAGGCTTGAAGGGTGAGCCTGTGTCTATCGGCAGGCTTGAGCGCTTCTGTGCTGATTATATAAGAGAAAACGGCGCTTCAAAGACAGCAGATAAGCCTGTATCAAACGGGCATAAGGTCGCTGTGGTAGGTGCAGGTCCTTCGGGGCTTACCTGTGCGGGCGATCTGGCAAAGCTCGGCTATGATGTCTCGGTGTTTGAGGCTTTCCATACCGCAGGCGGCGTGCTTATGTACGGTATACCCGAATTCAGGCTGCCAAAGGCTATCGTGCAGCATGAGATTGACGGGCTTAAAGATTTGGGCGTTGATATAGAACCTAATATGGTAATAGGCAAGGTGCTCTCGGTAGATGAGCTGCTTGACCGTGGCTATGAAGCTATATTCGTAGGCTCGGGCGCAGGTCTGCCAAGGTTTATGGGCATAGAGGGCGAGGGGCTCGTGGGCGTTTACTCCGCTAATGAATACCTTACCCGAATAAACCTCATGAAAGCATATCTTGATGACTATGATACGCCCATAAAGAAGTCACGCTCGGTGGCTGTATGCGGCGGCGGAAACGTTGCTATGGAC
>JAFYET010000243.1 GCA_017544125.1 Ruminococcus sp.
AAAGGCGGCACGCTGATTATCGGAAACTTTGAGTATGACGGTGTTGACGATGAGACTATGGCGCAGATAACGGGTGCTGTTTACAAGTATGTCAACGTATCAGATATCGGGCGTGATAGCATAAAGCCCGACACCGTGAAGTATCAGCGCCCCGAGCAGGCAGATGTATACGACACCGTTTCGGCACAGAAGCTGTATATGTATGCAAGGTATATAAGCGCACGTTATTTCAGCAATTGCGACGACCCGAAGGAAGTGCTCAAAAACAGCAAAGACGGATCGCCGCTCTATGCCGAGATAAAAATCGACAAGGGCAGTCTCACTATCTGCATTCCCGATGAGGAGGGCACGCAGGTGGTCGTAAGCAATGAGCTCGGCGTAAACTTTAACTGCAAAAATGTTGACAATGAGCTTGTGAAAAAGATAGCCGCATTTATGAAGCAAGACATCAAAAACAGCAAGAACTGACAGCAAACAAAAAAGGCTGGCGTGTAAACGTCAGCCTTTATTATAATGCATTGATTCTATTCTTCCAGCCTTTCCTCAACGAGGGCGACGGCATTTTTTATGCAGTCATCGCAGGCGCAAAGCATACGACCGCCCTTTAAGCCCTTAAGCTCGCCGCAGTCGGCAGAGCCGCATTTGCGCTTGAAGTCGGAGTGCAGCAGCTTTGCATCGGCAAGCATAGGTCTGCCGGTATAGCCTGTGAGCCCCTGTATCATCTGTGCCGCACAAAGCGCACCGCAGGTAGCATCAAAAGCCCCCATGCCGCAGCCGAAGCCTGCACCGAGTTTACGCAGTGTCAGCTCATCGAGCCCGAGTTTATCCTCAAAAGCAATAAGCACCGCCTGTGCACAGTTAAACCCTGTGTGCTTTAGCTCTACTGCCTTATCCTGTCTGTTCATATCTTTCACCTCTGCATTGCTGATAGTGCAATATACATTATACCACAGTGGCATACGGTTAGTCAATGCTTACTTTATGTTGATTTATCCTGTCGGATATGGTATAATACTAAGTGGATAGTGGGTTGATTTATAAATTGGAATTTACGTAGTAATGCATAATTCATAATGCATAATGCATAATTGATGTGTCCTGCTACGCAGGACGGATGCCCATTCGGGCTTTTATTCTCACGAAATTGCTTTGATAAGCGAAAAATGCCGCCGACAGAAGGCCGAATGGCCATATTGTCGGCGCAAGCCGACACCTTCATTATGCATTATGAATTATGCATTATGCATTGATTAAATTCCAATTTATCATCGACAATATATATAACACCCTGCATCGAAAAGAGGAAAAAACAATGAGCTTGATATTTGTGGTAGAAGATGACAGAGCACTCAGGGAGGAGCTTAGTGAGCTGCTGGAAAACTCGGGGTATGAGGTGACGGCGGCTGATGTGTTTGATGATATCGCAGGGCAGGTGCTCGCATCAGGGGCGCAGCTGCTGCTGCTTGATATAAACCTGCCGGGCACCAATGGTCAGAGCGTGCTCAAAGAAATAAGAAAGCAAAGCGACCTGCCCGTGATAATGGTGACAAGCCGCACCGGTGAAACAGATGAGATGCTCTCGATGAGCTCGGGGGCTGATGACTTTATAACCAAGCCCTATAACCCCATGATACTGCTGCTGCGCATATCGGCGGTGCTTAAACGCACACAGGCGGCAGCGCCTGCAAAGACCCTCTACCGTGGGCTGCCCGTGAACACGGCAAGGGGCAGCATAGGCGAGGGGAGCGGTGAGATCATTCTTACCAAAAACGAGATGATTATATTCTCACGGCTGTTGTCGTCGGCAGGGCAGATAGTCAGCCGTGATGAGCTTATGACCGCACTGTGGGACAGCGAGGAGTATCTGAACGACAACGCCCTTACCGTAAACATCAGCCGCCTGCGGCAAAAGCTCTCTGACGCAGGGCTTGAAAACACAATTGAGACAAGAAAGAAACAGGGGTATATTCTGCTATGAGCTTGATAGGTTATTTAAAAGACAAGCTGCCTGTTATCTGCGTGTTTGTTACCGTGCAGCTGATAATGCTGTGCTTTTTCGGCGGCTACCACGCAGGGGCTGAGCAGGCGGTAATAATAAGCACCGTCTACTGGCTGGGCATTGCCGCAGCACTGATGATAGAGTATTCAAGGCGGCGGGGGTTTTACAAAAGGGCGCTCGAGTCGCTTGAGGGGCTTGAAAAAAAATACCTGCTGCCCGAGATGCTGAGCGAGCCGTCATTTTACGAGGGTAAGATCTGCTATGAGCTTATATGCGGCTGCGGCAAGAGCATGACCGAGAACGTATCAGCTCACAAGCGGCAGGCTGACGAGTTTCGTGAATACATCGAGCTTTGGGTACACGAGGTCAAGCTGCCCATAGCATCGCTCTCGCTCATGGCGCACAACGAGGGCGGGGCAGGGGAGAAGTACGCCCCCCAGCTTGCAAGGATAGACGGCTACATCGAAAACGTGCTCTACTATGCAAGGAGCGAGAACGCCCAGAAAGACTACATCATCAAGGAAACGACCCTTGGCAGGGTGTTCAAGGAATCAGCCCTCAGAAACCGTGAGAGCTTACAGCAGCGTGGGGTGACGGTGTCGGCGCAGGGGCTTGACAAAAAGGTGATGACCGACAGCAAGTGGCTTGAATACATCTTCACGCAGCTTATCGCCAACAGCTTAAAATACTTCTCCCCTGACAGAGAGCCGGTGATAGAGGTCTATGCCGAAGAGAGTGACAGCACCGTTACCCTGCACTTTAAGGACAACGGCGTTGGCATACCCGCCACTGATTTGCCGTACATATTTGAAAAGAGCTTTACCGGCGTCAATGGGCGGCTGCATTCAAAAAGCACGGGCATGGGGCTTTACATAACCGCAAGCCTATGCCGCAAGCTGGGGCACCGCATAAGTGCTGATTCGGTGCAGGGCGAGTATACTGATATTGCTATCAGCTTTGGCAGGAATGAGTTTTACAGACCCTGAAAGGGAGGGATCATATGCGTGATATAGACAGATTCCGTGGCTGCCTTATAGGCGGTGCGGCAGGCGATGCGCTGGGCTATGCGGTGGAGTTTTTAGACGAGGGAACTATCCACGAGCGCTACGGTGAGGGAGGCATAACAGACTATCGACTTATAAACGGCACAGCGCAGATATCAGACGATACACAGATGACGCTGTTTACTGCCAACGGGCTGCTGCTTTGCACCACACGGGCGCAGATGAAGGGGCTGCAGCTGAGCTACATCGACTTCATAAGGGATATGTACAAATGCTGGCTGCGCACGCAGGAGGGGACATTCCCCACAAGGAACGAGTTCAGGAAGTCGTGGCTTTTGAACATACCGCAGCTTTATGATATGCGTGCCCCGGGCGTTACCTGTACCAAAGCCATAGCCACAGGTGCGCAGGGAACTGTTGACAAGCCTGAGAATGACAGCAAGGGCTGCGGCGGTGTTATGAGGGTAGCGCCGATAGGGCTTTATTTCTGCGATTATGATATGGACATTGAGCAAAGCGATATGCTTGCAGCTGATGCGGCAGCCCTGACTCACGGGCATGAGCTGGGGTATATACCTGCGGCGGCGCTTGCACACATCATAAGGCGCATAAGCGAGGGCGGCATGGGCATAAAAGAGGCAGCAAACGATGCAATAAAGGCTATGCAGGCGCTTTTTCCTGATGCGGAGCATATAGGGGAATTCACAGAGATAACAGAGCGTGCTTTGAGCCTTGCGGTATCTGATATGAGCGACATAGATGCGATACACTCGCTCGGCGAGGGCTGGGTGGCAGAAGAGACGCTGGCGATAGCTTTATTCTGTGCGGCAAGGTATGAAAATGACTTTGACAAAGCGCTCATCACTGCCGTAAACCATAAGGGCGACAGCGACTCGACAGGCGCTGTCATAGGAAATATCCTCGGCGCTTATCTTGGGTATGAGAAGATAGGTGACAAGTACAAAACGGCGCTGGAGCTCAGTGACACGATACTCGAGATAGCTGACGATCTGTTTAATGACTGCAAGATGAGCGAGTTCGGAAAGATATATGACCCCGTGTGGGACAGAAAGTACATACGGGCGGTCTACCCGTTTATGAGATAGCAAATAATAAAGGCAGGAGAGCTTACGTTCTCCTGCCTTGTTTGTTATTTGTCGTCAAGCAAGCTCTTAAGAAAGCACTTGCGCTCATACATTTTCTTGTCGGCACGCTCAAACACATCCGAAAAGCTGCTGTCGCAGTCATCATCGTAGATGTCAAGACCCGTGGCGACTACCACCTTGCCGATAAGATGGTTCTGCTCTGCCTTTCTGTCAAACTCTGAAAGCAAGAACTCTCTCTCGCTGTAATCAGACCCCTCGAGGATCACTACGAACTCATCGCCGCCTATCCTGAACACGGGGGAGTGTGCAAAGCGTGAGCATATAAGTGAGCAGCCTTGCTTGATGTACTTATCGCCCTCTTCGTGGCCGAGGGAGTCGTTTACGTGTTTAAGACCGTTCAAGTCAAAGACTATCACGCCGAATTCGGTTATCATGCCGCTTGCGAGCCCCTTATTTATCCGCTCCACCGCCTCGAGATAAGAGTGCTTGTTCTTTACCCCCGTCAGCGGGTCGGTGTATGCAAGCTGCATTGCCGAGCCGAGCTCCTGCTCCTGCTTCTTTTCACGCTGCAAGGTGCGCTCGTACTGTGACCTGAGCCTTACCCTTTCACGCTCGATAAAGAATGTGCGAAGTATCAGAATAACGCCCGCACCTATCGTAAGTGACAGCATAGGAACTATCACCTGCATGAGCTTGCGTGTGTCGAGCATACTCTCATACCAGTCGGCATCGAAGTCAACGCCTATCAGACCCACGACCTCGTTCTTTGAGTTATATATGGGGCTGTATGCCGAGTAGAAGCGCCCCCACTCGTCCTCGGTGGCTTCATCATCGACATCGGGGGTGCCGTTTGCGGCGTTAACAAGGGCATCGGTTGTCTCAATGGTCTCGCCCCACTCTGCGGGGTCATCATCGGGGTCGATGGTGTAGCTGAATGTGCCGTCGCCGTCATATTGAATGGCGTAGATATAGTCAAGCTCTATACTTTCCTGAAATGAATGCAGCAGGTTGTAGATGCTTTTGTAGCTCTCGGTTTCTGTGTCGTCTGCGGTGAGCTTTTCGAGCTCATCACCGTTTATAAGGTGCGCAGCCGTTCCCGAAAGGTCGAGCATTCGCTGATCTGCCTGATCCTGCAAAGCCTTTTTCGCTATCGAGATAAGAAACACGCTCATGAAGATATGTGCTGCCAAAAACAATACCATCACAATAACGAAATTGCGTATACTGATACGCCCTTTTTGCTTGTTATGGCTCATGCTCCACCTCCTCACCGATATTTATCATATAATAATTATATTATATCATATATTCTCGGAAAGTGAAATAGACTGTGAACGATATTAACATTATATTAACAATTTTCCTTGTCAGCGAACTCTGCTATCTCCTCATCGGTTATACTTGCGCCGATATCCCAGCCCTTTTGATATGCAAGCCTGTCATATACCCTTATGCGCCTGCCGTCATCAAGGGTGAGCGTCACCTTCGGTTCATCGCCCGGAAGAAATCCCTCGCAGCCGTTGTCGGGCTCGTCAAGGTCGGTTATAATGTGTGTCATGGCTGTGGTCTTTCCTTTCTCATTATTTCGTATATCATCTCTTCGCCGCCGCCCAGGTCGTGGCTGCGGTGCTCAACGGTCTTATAGCCCCTGTGCTCATAGAATATAGCAGCAGGCAGCGAAGCGTCAAGGTCGCAGTAGTCAAAGCTCTCAAATATCTCAGCTTCGAGCTTATCCATAATGAAGCTGCCATAGCCCCTGCCCTCATACTCGGGCAGCACGTAAACACGGGTGATGTGGTTATCAACCCTGCTGCCCGTGCCAACGGCTACACCGTCTACGAGCAGTATATTTATAAGCCCCGAGGCTATGTCCTTGGTGATATTGTCGATGCTGTGCAGCCTGCCGAAAAAATCCACCACCGCCTGCGTATAGTAGTGGGGGTAAATCTTTGCCTTTGTGCCTGTGACGATGTCACACACCAGCTGCGCTTCATCGGGCGTTGCTTTTCTGTATTCCATAGTGATCGGTTTCCTTTCGTGAGTTTTTTAGGCTGTTTGGTAAATTGGAAGTTATCGAGGTATTGTGTTTGCGAGAGCGTGCGTCCGAAGGGGTGTGGGTGGCGCTGGTATCAGCAGAGCTGATACCGAAAGCCCCCACACTGCACGTTTGGTGAACGAGAGATTATGCCATAGCTAACAGCGCTCGGGCGGTGGTTTTCCCCTCTGCCTGCTTCGCAGGCACCTCCCCTTGGGGGAGGCGGTATCGCCTCGCTTCGCTCGGCTCTTGCCGCCTATCGGCGGCAGCCGCAAAACGGTCTCAGCGGCTGCGCCGCCTCGACAGTTGCGGCGGGCGGCGAACAATTCGTTCTTTAGAGGGCTGTTGTAAACAGGGCGTTGTGTAACTTTTATTACTTGTTCGCCGCCCTTG
>JAFYET010000024.1 GCA_017544125.1 Ruminococcus sp.
CATGCAGCGTATTTTACCAAGGCAGCTAAGGAAAACGGTATTAAATGCTTCTGGTGGGATTGCGAGGCGTTCGCTATCATTGACAGATCGTTTTTACAGAAAAAATGCCCGAAGATAGTTGATGCTATCATTGAGGCAGCTAAGTAAGTCTAAATATCGGTTTTACCGGTATCAATATATTATTGTTTGGAGGAATAATTATGTTTTTCAAAAGAACGCTTTCAGCGTTAGGCGCAGCAGCTGTGCTTGCGGCAACAACAGTAATGCCTTGTCTGGCAGATGATGAGCTTGAAGTACCCAAGCCCGATGAGAACGGTGTATACTGTCAGGCAGGTATCATCTGGCAGATAAGAGATCAGTGGGATCACAAGACCGAGATCGACCGTGAGCCTACCGACGAGAAGGAGACCGTAACTCTTGACGGTACCTACAAGAATGTTAACATCACAGGTAACGGTGAGTATACTGTTGAGATGAGCGGTTATCACGTTGAAGATGACTGGATCGAGGCCGGCATTCAGGTGGGTTATCTCGGCGTTGAGCTTAACTTTGACTTTGATACATACTCTGATGTTGAGGAGCACAAGGGCGTTCTCTTCGAGATCAAGAAGGCTACTGTCGATGGCGTTGAGTACACATTCACAAATGAGAAGAACGAAGAGGACGAATATCCTCAGGTATTAGAAGACCCCGAGAACACAACAGACGGTCAGAAGGTAATCAAGATAAAGAACAGCTGGGGCTGGACTGAGCCGCCCGCTCACATCACACCTGCAATGACAAATGATGCATGGACAACTACCGATCCTATCACCATTACATTCGAGGTAACAGGTCTTCCTACCGATAAGCTAGAGGGCTATGAGAACGAGTTCTATGAGCAGGTTTAAGGCAACGGCACTATCGACGCTGCCGGCGGCGATGACGCATCAAGCGAGGAAGAGGCTTCTTCTGTTGAGGAGAGCAAGGCTGATGATTCTGTTGCAGAGTCTAAGGCTGCTGATTCTTCCAAGGCTGATACAGCTGCTTCTACAGCTGATGACAGCTCCAAGTCCGATGATTCGAGCAATATAGGTCTTATCGCCGGTATAGCAGGTGCTGCAGTTGTTGTTATCATAATAATCGCAGTAGTTGTTAAGAAAAAGTCGTAATTAAGGCTTAAAGTTAATAGCAAACGCCCGGGTTCAGTTCCGGGCGTTTTTTGCAGTATTATTGATTTGTATAATAGAAAAGCCATTAACAAAGGCGCACCCTCGGGTACGCCTTTATTATTACTATGTAGTATCAGTGCTGTCTCTTTGCGGGCTTTGCGTTATTGTAAAGACCACTGACCTTGCCCTTGAAGTATGAGCCGAGCTCGACCATTGCCGAGTATTTATCCATCATAACAATAACATAGCTCTCGGCATATTTTGGCAGCTTAACGGTGAGAGGCCACATATGCTTTATTATGATATCCTCCTCACGCTTGTCAAGGTCAAAATGTTGCTTAGCGTTTTCAAGCGCCTTTTTGGGGTGAGTAAAGCCGTGGGGCAGCTCGCCCTTCTTTCTTTTCTCAACTCTCCAGTCATAAAGGAAAAGGTCATGCAAAAGCCCTGCTCTTGCAGCCTGCTTGTAGTTAAGACCTAACTTTTTGCACACAACATAGTTGTAATAGGAAACATTCAGGCTGTGCTGAAAACAGGTGGTGCTGTAATGATGCCTGTAATTCTTCATTTCCTTAACTATATCGCTGTGCAGAAGATCCTTGACTATCTCATAGTATTCCTGAGCGTTCTCAGATGTTTCTATGGTGTACTTTGAACCAAGTGCTTTTGACATATATCTGATCTCCTTCTAAAAGGGACGAGCCCGCATGGGGCAGGGGCATAAACAACATATAGTTGCTTATGATATTTTTGACTACAACTATTATACATCATTATTTTATCTTTGTCAATCATTATGGAAAAATGTTACCTTTTTGTCATTAAAAAACTGTGGTATATACACATCGTCAGCTGATGATTTTTGCTGTATATACCCCTCAAAGCCGTATTTTTCCACCGCTTTTATCACAGAGTTGTATTCAAAGGTGGTCGTTCTTCGGCTGAGCTCTTTGATGTTATTGCAGTTTTTTGTGGGGGTAAACTGGCTCATAAGGCTTATCAGTATCTTGTCTTTGCTGAAAGTCTCACCGATGATATCCATAAGCTGTATGGAATCCTTCCTGCTGCCGGGCAGTACAAGGTGCCTTATTATAACGCCTTTTTGTAAAATGCCCCTGTCATCAAATTCGGGCTTGCCTGCTATCTTTACCATTTCCTTAATGGCAGTTATGGCGTTATCAAAATAATCCTTTGCCTTTGAGTATTTTAGCGACAGCTCGCTGTCAAAGTATTTCAGGTCGGGGAGGAATATATCTACATACCCCTCTAATAGTCTTATAGTTTCTGCTCTTTCATACCCGCCGCAGTTATAGACTACGGGTATGGTGAGATTATCCTTAACGATATCAAGTGCGCAGAGAATTTGCGGTACAAAGTGTGTGGGGTTAACAAGGTTTATATTGTTAGCGCCCTTTTGCTGTAAACTTAAGAAGATATCTGCAAGCTCCTGCACGCTTATCTCGTAGCCTGTGTTTTGCTGTGATATCTCATAATTCTGGCAGAAGACGCATTTTAAGCTGCACCCGCAGAAGAACACCGTTCCCGAGCCCTCTTTGCCTGATATGCAGGGCTCTTCCCAGTAATGCCTGCCCCATCTGGCTATTCTCAGACTATCGCCCTCGCCGCAGAAGCCCTTTGTCTTTGTTCTGTCAATGCCGCACTGCCTTGGGCATAGCCTGCACTGTTTAAGAAGCCTCAGATGATCCATCGCTCGTATTACCGTTCCATTCGTTTATAAGTTCGGTTGTAAAGCCTTCTAGTTTTGTAAAGCCGCCGGGGTTTTCGGTGGTAGAATACCCTACATACAGGTCAAAGCTCTCAGAATCCTCGGGCACTAAGAACGTCGCTAAAAGTATATATTCGCCCGCTGCATTCTCGTTTGGCTGCTGCAAGAAATCATAGCCGTTGCATAGAAATCTGCCCTCATGATTTTGTGCATAGAGGGACATTGTACTTAACGTGGGCAGCTCGGCGCTTGAGTCATCGCCTTGTATAAAGAATTCAAACATGAGCTCCTTGTATTTACTGCCCGAAGCTATCTGCTCATCAGTAAGCTTTGTCTTGCGTTTTGCAGCAAGCGGGTCAATTTCCTTATCGCCCCAGCTGTAATTTGACAAATACATCGTGTAATTGCCGTATTCCATTGAAAGCTCATGTTCATAATACGGGTCGCTGTCAGTGATAACATTTACATCACCTATCTCAGTGGTGTTTGATCTGCTGTCAGAGTCAGAATCGGCAGAGCTTATCTCTTCAAGAAAGTTTATTATCATAATGAATGCCGCAATGCAGATGATGATAACACCCAAAGCCTTTGAGTTGCTGCCCTTTGAGTATCTTGTCTGATTTGCGCTGCGGAAATAATTATTCAAATGCGCCTGCCTTGCCGGGTCATCAGGGGCTTTGCCGGCATTCAGACCGTAGAGCATCTCCTGATTTGATATAAATTGATTAGATGTATGGTGCGAGTATCTAAACTGCGACTGATCCGGCTGCTGCGGTGTACTTCCATATATCCTCTGCTTAAGGGTAGGGTCAATTGAGTCAAGAAAGCTGTTTACCGCTGTATTTGCATTGCTCTTTTGCTGTGCGGCAGGCTTTTCCTTGTCGTGGGGCGAGTATACTCTGCCCTGATTCGAGGTATCTCTGCTTCTTCTTTCCTGAAAGGCTTCCTTGAAGCTCTCGTTTTTTACATGAGCGCCCTGCGCTGCAAAATCCCTTGTTTTGGCGCTGTCCTGCCTGTCCAGGTCTTTCTTCATGGCTATATCTTCATGAAGCTCCTGACGCAACTCATCGGCGAGAAAGCTGCCGACTTCTTCTTTGCGCCTGCTGCCGAATATGGTTCCCTGCTGTGAGGCTTTTGTGTCAAATCTCAGCTCCTCGTCTCTTGCAGTAAAGCATTCGGGACAAAGTGAGCCGTCTCCCGCCTTGAATTTATAGCCGCATATCCTGCACTTATAAGCCATACCTTCACCCCTTTGATATTATCTCTATACCCTTTCTTTCACTTTGGCATAAATATGTGTTATTATGTGTTTTTGAAATC
>JAFYET010000244.1 GCA_017544125.1 Ruminococcus sp.
CAACATTTCCTTTCTTTAAATACATATCATTTATATTATAACACACATTTTAATATTTTTCAAGTGAAAGGTTGGTGAAAATAGCGGGAAAATGAAATAGAGATACACAAACATTCATCACAGCCCGCCTGCCCGCCCGACCGTCAAAGCTGATTATATCCAGTCTCAGTCTCAGTATCAGTGTCAGTCTCAGTAACAGTATCAGTATCACCCCCTGTTTGCATACGCTTTGCAATGCAAAAGTATGCCAATGCACAGCCACAGGCGCAGAGCTAATTATGCATTATGCATTATGCACTATGCATTAAAAAAGTGTCCGCCGTACAAATACAGTCGTTTTTAACAAGCGTACACAGAAAATTTATAAAAAATTCTCTGAATTGTGCATTGACTAAAAAAACAAATAAGCGTATAATATAAAAGTACTTTAATTTATTTATATGTTAGGAGAATACATGATGGTAAAGGTAGTAAAATTCGGCGGCAGCTCGCTTGCAAGCGCAGAGCAGTTTAAAAAGGTAGCTGACATAATCCATGCTGACGAGGCAAGAAAGTATGTAGTTCCCTCCGCACCGGGCAAGAGGTTCTCGGCTGACACCAAGGTTACCGATATGCTCTACACCTGCTATGACATAGCAGCCAAGGGCAAGGATTTTGATGAGAAATTCGCTGAGATAAAGAAAAGATATCAGGAGATAATCGACGGTCTTGGCGTTGATATATCCTTAGAGGAAGATTTTGATGCTATAAAGGCAGGCTTCAAGGGCAAGGCAGGAAGAGACTTCGCAGCTTCAAGGGGCGAGTTCTTAAACGGCAAGGTGCTTGCGGCTTACCTCGGCTATGAGTTTGTAGATGCAGCAGAAGTAATTCATTTCAGCGACAACGGCACATATGATGCAACCCTCACAAACAACGCTATGAAGGAGCGCTTAAACGGCATCGAGCGTGCAGTTATCCCCGGTTTCTACGGCGTAATGCCCAATGACACTATCAAGACATTTTCAAGAGGCGGCTCTGACATCACAGGCTCGATAGTGGCTGCGGCTGTTTCGGCTGACCTTTACGAGAACTGGACAGATACTTCGGGCTTCCTGACCACCGACCCGAGGATCGTCAAGAACCCCGCACCTATCACAACTATCACCTACAGAGAGCTCAGAGAGCTTTCATACATGGGTGCGAGCGTGTTCCATGAGGACGCTATCTTCCCTGTAAGAAAAGCAGGTATCGCTATAAACATCAAGAACACAAACAAGCCCGAAGACCCCGGCACACTTATCGTTGAGTCTACCTCACAGAAGCCCGCATACACCATCACAGGCATTGCAGGCAAGAAGGGCTTTACGGTTATAAACATTGAAAAGGACATGATGAACGCAGAGCTGGGCTTCGGCAGAAGAGTGCTTGAAGTATTCGAGAAGAACGGCGTAAGCTTTGAGCATATGCCCTCGGGCATCGACACTATGTCGATAATCGTTCATCAGGAGTCGTTTGCTGACAAGGAGCAGGAGATACTTGCAGGGCTTCACAGAAACTGCCACCCCGATTCTATCGACATCGAGACAGACCTGGCACTCATCGCAGTAGTGGGCAGAGCCATGAAGTCAAACAGAGGTACAGCAGGCCGTATTTTCTCGGCACTTGCACACTCACACATCAACGTTAAGATGATAGACCAGGGCTCGAGTGAGCTGAATGTTATCATCGGCGTAAGCGAGGACGATTTCGAGACTGCTGTCAAGGCTATTTACGATATATTTGTTGAGACTAAGCTTTGATTTGATAATGAATTACCCCGTGAGTTTAAGGCTCACAGGGTTTTGTTATATGCTTATCTCTATTGCCTGCTGTCTATGCCATTCAAGAGAAGAGAGAACGATCTTTACGGCTTTGTTCTCACCATTATTATCGGTAATAGTCACAGACACGCTATCGCCCGACAGCTCTTTAAATGTCGCTATATCGCAGGAATGACAGCTGTAAAGGGCGTATTCCTTTTTGTCAAGGTCATATATCAGCAAGCCGCCGTGAGTATCAAAGAACACCAGCGCACTGTACTTACTGAAAACAGGCATACAGCCCCAGCCGAGAGGGCGTGTGAACACAGCCTGCAAGACGGGGGCGTTTTTATTCCTGATAACAGCGATATGACCATAGTATTTATCCATACCGACTTCAAGAATGGTATATACAAGGCACAGCGCATCTCTTTGGCTGTCCTCTGCGGCAAAGTCATCGGAAATGCCGTTATCTGCCCAATGAGGGGGCTTTTTTCCGTAAAGAGGAAGTGTGCTGTACGGATAGCGCCAGCGTGACATTATTTCCTTTGACTTATCGATGCTTCTCTGCCATATGCTCATATAAGTATCCCTCTTTGAAAAAATCCTCTTACAAAAAGTAAGAGGATAATTTATTATTTACTTTCATCACTCTCAGTCTGACTGCTGTCGTCTGATTTGCCTATGCTGTCCTTTATCTCACCGTAGGTGGTCATATATACCTTTGTGAACTTGATATCGTTCATGGGGCGCTTGGTCTTTTCGTCGTTGACCTCCACCGAGCATATCTCGTCATAAACGTCCATGCCGTCGATGACCTGCCCGAACACGGTATACTGCTGCGAGAAGTTAGGCACGCCGCCGTGCTCCTTGAACGCCTCGACGAGCGTCTTGTTGCCGCCTGCGTTGTCAAGCTCCTCCTTGAATTCATCGGTGAACTCCACCGAGTTTACAAACATTATGCGGCTGCCTGCAAGCGTTTCCTTGACTATAAGCCCCTTTTCATCGCCGAAAGCCACCAGCGAGCCCTTGAAAGGCCACAGTTTGGGCGAAAGCTCACGCTCATAGTTCTTGGTGTTGGTGTCATCGTTGTTTGTGCCGTCTTCGGTCTTTGAGCCGCCCATAAAGTAAACGCCGTTCTCAACTGCGAAGATATAGGTGTCGTCATAGTAGCCCTCGTTCACAAGGGAAGTGAAATAATCACAGTAATCGGGCACGATATCGGGATAGAGCACCGCCTTGTAGGTGCCCATGGTGGTTTCAAAGACACACACGGGCGCATCGTCTGCGGGGGTGTCGAACTGTATTATCTCAACGTCCTTGGAATCGAGTCTGTTTTTTTGTACAGTGCAGCGATAGAACACCGCAAACACCAGCACAAACGCCAGCCCTATCATCGAGAACTGGAAGAACACCTTGAAGCGCCTTGATGTACTCACAGCCCCCCTGACGGGGCGTTTTATCTGCTTATCCTTTGCCATTTGTTCTCCTTACAGCTTTGTTATTTTTGTTCCCTGTCTGGTTTCCTCTATCTTATAGCCGAGGGCGGTTATCTTATCTCTGAGCTCATCTGCAAGGGCGAAGTTCTTAGCCTTTCTTGCATCAGCTCTCTGCGAAACAAGCTCTGCCACCTCGGCAGGCAGCTCGGTGCTTTCATCCTGCTCGGTCTGCTTTTTAGCATTAGCAGTGATATCGAGCGAGAGCACCTTATCAAATTCATCTAATAGTTTCAGCTTTGAAGCGGGGGTGGTGTCAGCCTTAAGCACATCGTAGAGGGCAGTTACAGCGTTTGATGTGTTTATATCGTTATCAAGCGCCTCGGTGAACTTACCCATAAGCTCATCGTATGCTGCCTTATCCACCTCGCCTGCCGGCTCCTTTTGCAGGGCGGCAACTCTTGCGAGTATCTTATTATAGGCGGTCTTGGCGTTATCAAGGTTCTCCCAGGAGAAGACAAGGCTCTTTCTGTAATGCGACAGCAGGCAGAAGAAGCGGTAAACAACAGGTGCATAGCCCTTTTCTTCAAGCAGCTTAACTGTC
>JAFYET010000245.1 GCA_017544125.1 Ruminococcus sp.
GCAGCATGGCGAGCACTATTTGTATGATAAAAACTCTTTTCATTTATCTGTCCTCTTCACTTATCTAATCGTGATTTACTAAATCGCGATTAGATAATATAAAACCATTTTCCCCAAAAAACTATTTGCATAATACTTGACGTGTGTCAAGTGATAAAAATACAGATCATAGGAACGGCACCATATACACAGGCAGACAGAAAAGATCCCTTTCCTTGGTATAGTCTTTGGTGTATATCAGGTATTTCCAAAGCACCCTGTCAGAATATTTCTCACAAAATCTATCCATTGAGGTATGAGACTTGTAACCCGAAGATTTAACTTCAATCGGACAGATCTTGTTCTTTCGGGCAATAAGAAAATCTATCTCGTAGTTGTGCCTTGACTCTTCGTTCGGGAATGTGTGATAATACAGCTCATTTCCGTTAGCGGCAAGTATCTGGGCAACGATGTTTTCATACAGATAACCAAGATTTGCCGACAGCTTGTCGCTTAGCAATTTTTCGTATATATCATTTTCTGTGAAATCTCTGTCCTTGAACATGAGTGTTGTAAAGAGTCCGGTGTCGCAGATAAACATCTTGAATTTGGTGAGATCCTTGTTAGCGGACATACCGGCATTCGGATCGTTTGCATGGTAGGAAACAAGCACCGTTTTTGAACTCATCATTTCGGCAACAAGCTGAAGTATCTCATCAGCCCTTGCGCTTCCGCCAAGAACGCTGCTGACCTGATATCTGGAGGCATTTGTATTAAGCTGTGCAGGAATAGAATCAAACAAAAGCGAAGCACGCCCTGTCGGGTCTATCTTCATAAAATCTTCCTCATACAGCCTGAGTATATCCCGTTTAACAGCATCCACCATTTTGAAATTGTTAGTTGTGATATACTCATTGATTGCCTGCGGCATACCGCCGACAAGCATATACAGTCTGAAACTCCGCAGCATCTTCCTGTTTGTCTGCTGACCAAGTGGCTTGCCCATTTCATAGAATTTTCTGATCAGATCATAGCTTGTGTTGTCACCAACAGCCCATAGGAATTCTTCATAATCCATAGGGTACATATTGAGCCTACGTTCTTCACTTGGTATAACTATACTTGATACATTCTTTTTGATAGAGATAAGCGAGCCTGTCTCTATATAGTCATATCGGTGATCCTTGACAAGATGCTTTATCGCCTGACGGGCAAGGGGGCAGAGCTGTACCTCATCAAATATGATAAGTGATCTTCTTTCAACAAGGTCCACTCTGAACTGAAGCTGGAGCTGCAAGAAGAGATAGTCCAGATCCGAAATATCTTCAAACAGCTCCATGGTAGCCTTTGAAGCGATAGAAAAATCGATAAGAATATAGCTCTCGTACTCGTTTTTTCCAAACTCTTCTGCAACAGTGGATTTTCCGATACGTCTTGCTCCCTCTATCAGAACAGCGGTGCGTCCGTTTGATTCTCTTTTCCATTCGAGCAACTTGTCGTATATTTTTCGCTTAAACATAATTCTACCTCGCATTTTTATTTTGATGCATTTCCCTCAAAATCGCAAATTGTTTTATATTATTATACCCCATAATCGCAAATTTGTCAAGATAGATTATTCTTTCAATAAACCTATGTAATGTACAATAAAGCCCTTCTGTTCCAAACACACCTGCATTCACGCCGTTTTAGCCGTTCCGCCTGCGGGTATTAAGTAAAAACGTATCAGCGACCGGTTGCTTGAAAAACCGCCTGAAGTGTGGTATAATAGGAGAGAAGAATGCCGCATATTGATGCGGCAAATCGGAATTTATAGGAGATATTTATGTGCCTGATATGTGAACGAATCGAAATGATAAAGAGGGGCGAAAACCCTTACTTTGTTAAGGAGCTTGAGACGGGCTATGTGGTGATTGGCGATAATCAGCACTTTTGCGGATATACGCTGTTTCTGTACAAGCAACACGGCAACAAGACCGAGCTGTTTCATCTTGAACCGGATGAGAGGGATAGGTTCCTTGAAGAGATGACGATAGTTGCCCAAGCTGTGTCAAGAACCTTTGGCGCAGAAAAGATGAACTATGAGCTGCTCGGTATGGGTGATGCTCATCTTCATTGGCATTTGTTTCCGAGAGTCAGCGGAGACATCGAAAACTACGGAAACAACGGCAGAGGTCCCGTCTGGTGGTATCCTATGTATAAGATGTATTCCGATGACAACAGACCAAGCGAGGAACAGCTTGCAAATATGAAACAAAAGCTGCTTGATGAATTGGAGAAATTACTGTAAAACCCGAATTAAAAGCGATCAGACAAAGGAAATAAAAATGAGCGAACAGAATTACGTAACCTGGAACCCCTGGCACGGCTGCACGAAATATTCCGAAGGCTGCCGCTTTTGCTATGTTTACAGGCAGGACGAGGCATACGGCAGCCCTGTCTCACCTGAGAAATGCCGCAAAACGCTGAATTTCGATCTGCCGATAAAAAAGAAACGCGACAAATCGTTTAAGATTGCTCCCGGCTCTATTGTCATGACCTGCTTTACTTCGGATTTTCTGCTGAAGGACGCTGACGAATGGCGTAGTGAGTGCTGGGAAATGATAAAGCACCGTGATGAATGTATGTTTTACTTTTTCACCAAGCGCATCGAGCGATTTTTGGACTGCGTGCCGTCCGACTGGGGCGACGGCTATGACAATGTTATCGTGGGCTGCACCTGCGAAAATCAAGACAGGGCAGATTTCAGACTGCCAATCTTTGCAGAGCTTCCGATAAAGCACAAAACGATAATTCTCGGTCCTATGCTCGGTCCGATCAAGCTTGAAAAGTATCTTGACGGCAGTATCTGCGAGGTGACCTGCTCGGGCGAATCGGGATATAATGTGCGGCCGCTTAATTACGAATGGGTGCTGGATGTACGCCGCCAGTGTATGAACAAGGGCGTCCCGTTTCAGTTCCATCAGACGGGAGCATATTTTATAAAAGACGGAAGAAAGTATCATATTCCGCGCCGCTTGCAAATATCCCAAGCTCGCAAGGCGGGGATAGATTATAAGATCGTTGATGATTTTATACCGGAACTCAAATGATTATAAACAAAACCGCACCCGACAGGAAACAAACCTGCCGGGTGCAATATTTATATATCCTCGTCCTCAAGCCCGCCATTCAGCACGCTGTTGTAAGCAGCGTTTGCCCTCTCGCTTGCTTTCTTTTCACGCCACCTTTCGATGTCGCTTTTTATAGCACACATTTCATCGGCAATAAGCTCTATTCGCTCTGGCTTCACATAATGGAGATAGGCTGTCATTCGCTCTATGCCCTTTGGGCTGCCGATCTCCCGTGCGATCATATCCCCAAGCTCCGCAGGGTAGCCGAGAGAGGTGAGGGCAGAGATGAGTCGGTCTCGGGCGTGGGACCATAGGTCTCTGTTTTCCATTTGGTTTACACCTCGATCATTTCGGTAATAGCAAGACTTTCCGGCTCAACATGGCAAGGGAAAAACAGCACCTTAACGCCTGCGGATTTTGCTTTGTCAAGAGCCTTGCCAAACTCCGGGTGTGTGGCGGTGTTTGCACGTACCTCACGCACTCCGTCCATCTGTATCACAAAGGGAGATTTTACCAGCTAATATTTTTGCATATCTTGCGGTATCCTTTCGGATATTCCGTAGTATCTCGCTAAAAGCTCATAATAAGCGTTGATAATATTTTAATAAAAAAACGGGCTGATCGTGGGTCATTCGCATTTATAATGTACAACAGACAGGGCAGGGGAGCCTTGTCTGTTTTTGTATGCTGTTAAGTTATCAGACTGTCAGATGCTCTCAAATCTGTTTGTGCTGAGAGAATTATTATGTGAGTTAAGAAAGTGTATTCTAAAAAAATCAGATCTTATATCTCAGTTTGTATTACCCACAGTTAAGCAGCCTGAAATGATTCTTTCGGCACTCTATAATGCCGTCGTTTTTCATTCGGGTAAGCTCCTTTGACATATTGGTGCGCTCTAAGTTCAGATAGTTTGCAAGCTGCTGGTGGTCAAAGGGTATGTCAAATTCATTTGTGCGATTTTGTAATGCGACCATGTTCAGATAAGACAGAATACGTCCTCTTGCACTTTTGGGTGAGGTGTGAAAGCTCCTGCCCGAGAGTGCTAAATTTTTATGCAGTGAGATCATCAGCAGGTTGCCTGTCAGCTTGCTTTTCCAGCCTGACGAGGTGCGGTCAAACAGCCCTCCCACGTTCAGAAACAGAATGCGGCAGTCCTCGTTCGCCCTGACATCAACAAGCATGACCTCATTCAGCAGTGCATAGGTCTCGGCGAAAAACTGCCCTTTTCCGATATGGCTGAGTATCGTGCAGCTGCCCCATATATCGTTGCTTTCAATGGTCACGCTGCCGCCCATCACAAGCCCCATTCGCTTTGTCACATCTCCTGCGTGAAGGATAAGGGAGTCCTTTTTGTAGGCTTTTTCTGCCGCTTTAAGCTCTTTGAGACAGTCGGTCATCTCATCATCTGTCAGCCCCTTGAAAAGCATGTTGTCTTTCAGCATTTTTGTGTCCATAGTCATCACTCCAAAAATATTTTCAAAATGTGGCTCAAACCACATACATCTACTGATAATTATACTATAATTAGATCAGAAAATCAAGGAGGCGAGCCTATGATAAGACAAATTATTCAAATAGATGAGGAAAAATGCAATGGCTGCGGACTGTGTGCCGAGGCGTGCCACGAGGGGGCTATCGACATCATTGACGGCAAGGCAAAGCTTACGCGCGAGAATTTCTGTGACGGCTTTGGTGACTGCCTTCCTAACTGCCCGACAGGTGCGATAACTTTTGAAAAGCGTGAAGCACCTGCATATGACGAGGCGGCTGTGAAGGCAAGTCAGCAGAAGAAAGAGGAGGAAAAAGCGATGACCGAGAATGAAAAAAACATGATGAAGGAAATGGCTCACCACGCCGCAGGGCAGGGCTGCCCAGGTTCGAGATTTATGCAGCTGCATCCTGATGATGTGCAGGAGGAAGCTGCACCCGTATCAAGCGGCAGAGCCGTATCAAGGCTGAACCAGTGGCCGTGTCAGATAAAGCTTCTGCCCACAAACGCACCGTTTTATGACGGCGCAAAGCTGCTTATCGCTGCCGACTGCACCGCCTACGCATACGCCAATATGCACGAGGATCTCATGAAAGGCAGGATAACCCTTATCGGCTGCCCAAAGCTTGACGATATAGACTACACCGAAAAGCTCACCGAGATAATCGCAGGCAACAACATCAAGAGCGTGACCATAGTTCGTATGGAGGTGCCCTGCTGCGGAGGTCTGCAAAGGGCTGCCGAAAACGCACTCAAAAACAGCGGCAAGTTTATCCCGTGGCAGGTAGTGACTATCTCCCGTGACGGGAGGGTGCTGGAGGAATAAAAGGATAATCGCTATAAACACTATCTCAAATTCGTGATCACAGCATAGCGCAGCCTATCATCACTTTTTTTCGGAGGTTTATTAGACATTTAGTTACCTCCATTCCATCATATTACGGAAATAAGGATCTGCACCATATCGTCCTTACAGACACTGTTTATCATAAGCTGTATTTGGTACGATATGGTTTCCGCTTTCATCACGCAGCTCATATAACGAATATAAGTCGCTTGACTCGTCTTCTCTTATAACAGTACCCATTGACTTTTTCGGGCACAGATGATATAATATATTTATAGGTTAGCGTTGCCTAACCAAAGCTGATCTGCTAATCTACTGATTTAATATCACGAGGGGCAATCATGGATAAAAAATATACACTGCAAGGAATAATAGGCTGTGTTCTGTTCGGCATAGGTGACTGGCTGTTAGGGTTTGTTGATTCTGCAAAGGTAAACGGCGATGTGTTTTACTTTATCAGTGCAGGACACGGTGCTGAGTATCCGTCACTAAAAATAACCATTACGATA
>JAFYET010000246.1 GCA_017544125.1 Ruminococcus sp.
GGGGCAACCCACCCCGCCTTAGCTCAACCGTCTTGCTCAATCAAATCTGTGCGCCGAGCGAAGCAATTTCCGACAAAGGTACCCCACAGGGGTGCCTGCGGAGGAAATCCCTGTTGATATAGTGTGCATGACTATTATTTATCTTATTATCTGCTTCAACCTTACCCTTTTATCAATTACATATCCCACCTTGAAAAATGGGATTTGTGGGGCAATGCATAATGTAGGGGGAGCTCATACCCGAAAGCCTCCACACACCTCCCCACTGGGGAGGTGCCTGCGAAGGAAATCCTTAGCCAAGGGGTAAGCAACTATCCCCCAACAACTCCAACAAGCCTCCCCTGTACACATTACCGACCTGCGGTCGAAAAAAGCCGGGAGATGCCCGAATGGGTGCGGGCAGTCCCCCTCCGTCAGCTTCGCTGACACCTCCCCGCTTTGTGGGGAGGGGGTATCGCCTCGCTGCGCTCGGCTCCTGCCGCCTATTGGCGTGATTTGAAAATCGCTTCGCTCTTTCAAATCGGGGCGGCGAACGTTATTCGTTCTTTATGGCGCTGTTGATATCACGGCGTTGCTATATTTTATTACTGCGTTCGCCGCCTTAGCGCCTACGGCGTTGGAGCTCTGCTCCAAACCTCGCTGGGACTCTGTCCCAGACCCTGCAAACTTTTTTTGAGGAAAAAAGTTTGACAAAAAACCTTCTTGATTTTTGTTCTTTATTACTCTTGCTTTTTCTTACTTCTTCTCGCTCTCAATCATCATCTTCGCCTTCAATATCGCCAGCTGTGTCTTCGAGTCAAGTATCTCCCCGCTCATTACCATCTCGACGGCTTTCTCAAACGGTACCTTGAATACATCTAAAAACTCATCATCATCAAGGTCCCTCTCGCCGAAGCTCAGGTCTCTCGCTAAATACATATATATTATCTCGCTGTCATATGCCACTGTCGGGTATAGCTTGCCTAAATAGTCAAATCTATCGCACTCGGCTCCCGCTTCTTCTTTAAGCTCCCTTAACCCGCACTGCTCGGGGTCTTCGCCGTATTCCAGCTTCCCTGCGGGTATCTCTATCAGCTGTGTCTTAAACGGGTAGCGAAACTGCTTGACAAGGTATACGTTCCCCTCCTGATCTATCGGTACAACGCATACGCCGCCCGGGTGCTTTATAAGCTCACGGCTCACAACGCTCCCGTCTTCCAGCCTTGCTTCGTCTTTGTATAGCTTTACTACCTTGCCGTCAAATATCAGCTCGGAGCTCACCGTGTCCTCTCTCAGATGCATCACTCTGCCTCCTTCTCAGCCCCGGCAGGCTGCTGCACGGGCTTTGCCTTCTTCTTTTTGAAGTATATGATGTATGCCGCAAGCGTTACAGCGCCGATAGCCGTCATCACAGCGCCCGCCCTTAACCCGGGGGTCACGTATTCAAACTCTATCTCGTTCTCGCCTGCACTGCATCTTACCGCCATAAAGCCGTATGATGCCTTGATTATCTCCGCATCGCTGCCGTTTACCTTGGCGCTCCACCCGTCTGCATAGGGTACGCTGAAAAATACCAGCCCGTCCTTTTCAAGGTCGTTTGTCGCCCTGAAACCGTCGGTGTCGTATTCAAAGGTCTTGCAGCTGCTGCTTCGCTTCTCGTCGCTCATTCTCGCAAAGTCGAGCCTTGTGAGCGACTCCGGGCTTATGGAAGATTTTTCCAGTATGCCCTCATTCTCCCTTATGTCCTCGTCCTCAAGCACAAGTGCGTGCATGAGAATGTTGGTCTTCTTGCTTGTGGGCAGTGCCTTAAAATCCTCTTTGGTTATATACTCGTTGTATGCAAAGCCCATGGGTATGAAGTCATCGTTTTTGTAGATGTTGAAGCCGTTCTGAGTGCCCACATACCTGAAGCTCGGCATCTCGGGGTACTGCTCTTTCGGCTCCTTGGGGGTCTTGTCGTCGCTGTAATTGTCAACTACCTCCTCGAAGTAGTATTTTACCGAGAAAAGCCCTCTGTATGCGTAGTATTTCGGGTCGATACGTGAAGCCACGTTCCTCTCCTGCCCTGCCGTCTCGTAGAATACCATCAGCGACGACGGCACAACGCTCTGGAAGCACCTCATGGAGCTCAACCCCCAGAACATACACCAGTTGTCCACATTGGGTGAAGTGTCTATTCGGTAGAAGTTGTTCTCGCTCTCCTTCTCCTCGTCTGTTTCATACTCGCTCAGGTCAACATTGTCACGCCCTCTGATAGCGTGCTCGATGTAGTAGTCGTTGATAGGTCCCTGGGTCACGCCGTACCATACGCACACAGCTAAGCTCACCATGCAGGCACCCGCAGTAAACAGCGCCGCCGTGCGCATAAAGCTCTCCTTCTTCGAGAAGCGGTAAAGTATTACTCCCAGCAGTATCAGCAGCACCACCGCAGCCCCTGCCTGTATATAGTAAAGCTCTATATACTTCGGGAACTTGAACCATACTATCTTGTCGTCTTCCTTTTTAGGCAGCAGCCCGCACAGCACGAAGAAGAGCGTAATCCCTGCCACCGGCGGGAATGCACGTCTGACCTCCTGCGGGTCTTCCTCGAGCTGCGCTGCGGTCATCATCGCCATAATGAGTATGGGCATAAAGTACCACCTTGCGTAGTAGCTTGCCACCATCATCGAGTATACAGCATTGAGCCCCGGTATCACCATCATCACAAAGCAGGTGTATACAAGCCTCTTTGCCCAGCTTTTTTTCTTTGTTCTCACAAAAGCGAGCACGCCCGTCATTGAAAACAGCGGCATATACCCCGCTATTGATGCCCACCTTGCTGTGTCTGAGTTGAAGATGTTGTTTCTTGCGGGCATATCGGGCAGCATAAAGAAGCACTGTATTATGCGCAGTATCCTGAACTTGTCGCCGTATGCTATAAGGTCAGCGCCCCAGAGGTGGTCGGCTATTCGGGGGTTGCTTATAGTATCAAGGCAGGCAGGCAGGAATATCACAGCTGCCAGCATTACGCCGAGCACTGCCTCGAATGCCAGGTTTGCCAGCTTTTTGGGTGATATGTCATAATCGCCGCTTATAAGCCTTATGACAAAGTAAAGCACCACGAAAACTACCTCTCCGAAGAAGAAGAAATAGCTGATACAAGCGCACAGCGCCACCGCAAGGGCAAACGCCCCACGCTTGTTGTCTCTTATATTCAGCTCAAGCGCCAGCAGCAAAAGCGGGAACACCGCCGTTGCGTCATGGAAGTGGTTAAAGAAGACATTATACGCCTGAAAGCCCGAAAAGGCATAGAGCATAGCGCCTATAAAAGCAGCGTCCTTATTCTTAACAAAGAACCTTACATAAGCATATGCGCTCATAGCCGCAACGCCCGTCTTAACGCCGAGCATTATGGGTATAAGGTACACCTCCCACGAGGGCGGGAATATGACTGTCAGCCAGAAAAACGGCGAGCCCAGCAGGTAGAATGAATACGACCCGATAAAGCTCGAACCGAGGTCTGTTCCCCAGTCCCAGCCGAGGTTACCGTTTTTTATCATTTCATTTGAGTGGAAATAGAACATCTCCTGCTGCGAGTTAAAGTCGCCGTAATAGAGGAACACACCCTTATTGATTATCAGCGACGGCAGGCAGCAAAGCAGCATAGCAGCCATTGACAGCGCAAACAGCAGCAGATATCTTTCCTTATCATATTTTGCAGGCCGCAGGTATTTATTTGTCTGCCGCAGCCTTTGCAGCATCTTTTGCATGGTTATTGTTGCTCCTTCGTATAGAAATAAGATATAAGAGGTAAGAAGTAATGAATAGTGAATAATAAGGTCTTGCTCCCCAAATGTTCCACGTGGAACATTTTTCATTATTCACTATTCTTTATTCATTATTCACTGAGGGCGCAAGCCCGATCCCGCCCCTCTGTCAGCTTCGCTGACACCTCCCCTAAGGGGGTGAGGTGGTATCGCCTCGCTTCGCTCGGCTCTTGCCGCCTATCGGCGTGATTTGAAAATCGCTTCGCTCTTTCAAATCGGGGGCGGCGAACGTTATTCGTTTCTCCGAGGGCTGTTGCTATCACAGCGCTTTGCGGTTTCCGTTACTTTGTTCGCCGCCCTTGCGCCTACGGCGTTGGGGCTCCGTCCCAAGCCCTGCTGGGGCTCTGCCCCCGTCCCTGCAAACTTTTTTTGAGGAAAAA
>JAFYET010000247.1 GCA_017544125.1 Ruminococcus sp.
AAGCTCGCAGGCACTGATGACCTTGCTGCTGCAAGAAAGGCTCTTGCCGATGAGTATGTAAAGAATGAATGCACAGCTTATGCTGCTGCACAGAGCGGTGCTGTTGACGGCGTGGTTTCTCCCTCGCAGCTTCGTGCAGCTCTCAGAGAGAGCATTGAGATAATGGCAGGCAAGCGTGCTCAGCGTCTGCCTAAGAAGCACAGCAATATACAGCTTTGATACATAGAATAATTTACGGAGGTAATCAACCATGAAAAGATATAATATCACTGTAAACGGAAAGGCTTATGACGTAGCCGTTGAGGAGCTTGACGCAGGCGCTGCTGCACCTGTTGCTGCCGCTCCCGCTGCACCCGCAGTTGCACCTGCTGCACCCGCTCCCGCTGCTGCACCTGTGGCAGACGGCACAAAGATAACAGCCCCCATGCCCGGCACTATCCTTGATATCAAGGTTTCCGTAGGCGATGCTGTAAAGAGCGGTCAGGCTGTATGCGTGCTCGAGGCTATGAAGATGGAGAATGACGTAAACTCTCCCGTTGACGGCAAGGTTCTCAGCATAAACACCACAAAGGGCTCGTCTGTTGAGACAGGCGCAGTGCTCGTCGTAGTAGGCTAAGGCTCGGAGGTAACTGACAATGGGAAAGCTAAAGATAACCGAGACAGTGCTGCGTGACGCTCACCAGTCGCTTCTCGCTACAAGAATGAGTATGGACGATATGCGCCCCATACTTCAGGAAATGAATAAGATAGGCTTCTACTCCTGCGAATGCTGGGGCGGTGCTACATTCGATTCGTGTATCAGGTTTCTTAATGAAGACCCCTGGGAGAGACTTCGTATTATAAGAAAAGAAATGCCCGACACAAAGCTGCAGATGCTTTTCAGAGGTCAGAATATGCTCGGCTACCGCCACTATGCAGATGACCTGGTTGAGTATTTCGTTCAGAAGTCTATCGCAAACGGTATCGACATCATAAGGATATTTGATGCCCTTAACGATATCAGAAACCTTGAAACAGCTATCAAGGCTGCCAATAAGGAAAAGGGTCACGCTCAGGTGGCTATCTCCTATACCCTCGGTGACGTGTTCACACATGAGTATTATATGAACTACGCTAAGCAGATCGAGGAGGCTGGTGCTGATTCTATCTGTATCAAGGACATGGCAGCGCTGCTCACACCTTATGAGGCTGAGTCGCTTGTCAAGGACCTTAAGAGCGCTGTTAAGATACCGATACAGCTGCATACTCACTACACATCGGGTCTTGCATCTATGTGTATCATCAAGGCAGTTGAGGCTGGCGTTGATGCAGTTGATACAGCTATGTCGCCCCTCGCACTGGGTACGTCACACGCACCCACAGAGAGTATAGTTGCTACATTCAGAGGCACAGAGTATGATACAGGTCTTGACCTTGTTAAACTCAATGAGATAAGAGATTACTTCATGGGTCTTCGTAAGAAGTATATCGACTCGGGTCTGCTTGACCCCTCGATGCTTGCTACAAATACCAATGCGCTGCTTTATCAGGTTCCCGGCGGTATGCTCTCGAACCTCCTCTCGCAGCTCAAGCAGGCAGGCAAGGCTGACCAGCTCGATGAGGTTCTGAAGGAAGTTCCCAAGGTAAGAAAAGATTCCGGCTACCCGCCGCTTGTTACACCTACATCACAGATCGTCGGCACACAGGCTGTGTTCAACGTTATCATGGGTGAGCGCTACAAGACTGTCACCAAGGAGTTCAAGGGTCTTGTAAAGGGCGAGTACGGTAAGACACCTGTTGAGATCGATCCTGAGTTCCAGAAGAAGATCCTCGGCGATGAAGAGCCTATCACCTGTCGCCCCGCAGATCAGCTCGAGCCTGAGTTCGAGACGATGAAGAAGGAGGCAGCAGAGTGGACAGAGCAGGAGGAAGATATACTCACCTACGCTATGTTCCCCAAGGTTGCACCTAAGTTCTTCAAGGCAAGAAGAGATAAGAAATACGGCGTTGATTCTGAGCACAGCGATGCTGCAAACAAGGTTCATCCCGTAGTATAATGTACATAAAAAGGGACTGTTAAATACAGTCCCTTAATCATAGGAGATATTATGAAAAAAACTTTGTACGGATTATATGGGCTTTTGCAGGGTGCCATAGGTTCTTACTTCGCCATTCTTGGCATCTGCTTTGCATTTCCCCAGTCAGAAAAAGGTACAAAAGAATATGAAGAAGACAGAATGTTTATGCCTTTTGGGTTTATCATGCTTGCTATATGGCTCGCAGTTATGGGCTTTACAGTATTGAAACTCAAAAGGGACGACGATATGCGCTCGCTTGTTACCTTTGCTGCCGCATGGGCTGTCGGTCTTACATTCTATCTGATATACGCATTTTCAACCTGAATATGGAGACGTTGTTATGAATAAGAAAGAAATAAATGAGCTTAAAAAGAACTTCTCTGACGATTGCGGTTATTTCACAATAAATAACGTAGTGTCCGCTTTTGTGGACAGCGAGAAGAATATAAAATATAAGTCTGTAGATCTTTACAGTACACTTTCGCAGGACGAGAACGAGCAGATAATGATAAACCTAAAAAAAGTCCTGAGTGGTCAGCTGGGCAAGAATCTTAACGAATTCCCGTTCCCGCAGACATCTATGCCGAGGGCGGTGCTCAGAAGCTGCTTTATGATAATATGATGGCGAAGTTCAAGGACGAGGCGCTTGTTGATGAGTTTTTAAAGCGCATAACCGAAAAGGTGGCGTATGTTTCTACCTATGCGATATTCTCGGCACACTGCACCTACAGTATATTTGCCAAGAATAAAAACGATGAAATGGTCGAGGAGAGTGAAATGAATTATAACTTCATCATCACGGCTATATCTCCCGTAAACACACGCTTTGACGGGCTTATCTACGACGATGAGTCAAACTCTATTGTCAAGAAAGCCACTGCTGATAAGATAGTCGAGCTGCCCACCGACGGCTTCCTTTTCCCTGTGTTCTCTGACAGAATGCCCGATGTAAATGCAGTTATGGTCTATTCAAAGAACGCCAAGAAGCCTAATGCGTCGGTGGTGCAGGATATGCTCGATTGTGAGTTCCAGTTCTCCTCAGAAGGCGAAAAGACAGTGTTCAAGGCACTTATCAATAATGTTGTGGGCGAGGAGCTTGACTATAATATCGTCACCAAGGTCAACGAGAAGATCCAGGACTATGCCGCACAGAATTCAAACGACACCGAGATACCCAAGATAGATCAGAAGCGCCTTAACACCATACTCTGGGAGGCGGGCGTTAGTCAGGAAAATCTTGAAAAGCTGCCGCAGGCATATGAAAAGGCAATGGAGAACAAGACCTTTACTGCCTATAACCTTATCGAGAAAAAGACGACTATCGTTACCCCCAGCATCAAGGTCAATGTGGGTAAGGACGCAGTTGATAAGGTGCGCACCCAGATGGTAGACGGCAAGCGCTGTATAGTTATTGCTCTTGATGAAGCAGAAGTGGAGATAAACGGCATACCCGCAAATGTTGAGTAAGGAAGTGCTTTTATGAAACGGCGAAATAGTTTTATAGCCGCAATTTGCACCCTGCTGCTTGCGCTGCCTTTGGCAGCCTGCGGGGCTGATGCTGCGTCTTCCGGGACATCATTGGTGCCGGGTGATTCAAGCGGCAGTACGGCTGCTTCTTCATCGCAGGAGATGACTGATAATGCCCCCGAGACCTCGGGTGATACAGATACTCAGGCACAAACCAAAACGACAGCCAAACCCGAGAC
>JAFYET010000248.1 GCA_017544125.1 Ruminococcus sp.
TGAACAGTTGAATCATAATCAAAGCACGTTATTGCATAGCTTAATACACTGGAATGTAAAGTAAAAGTATTATTTCCGCCTTTATCCGAAATGCAGAATGTATGCATCTTATCCATTTCTTTTGCACTGATATTTGACACCTTAATATAATACTTTTTCTTTACCGGATCATAATCAAGCTGAACCTCTTCACCGTCAACCATATACTTGTAATTGCTTCTGTCAATGCTATTATTCGCAAAGTTTACATATACTTTAAATGTCGTATCCTCTTCAAGCATTAACGAAGCAGTCGGTTTTTTAACACCTTCAGGCAATGTTCCTTCGCTATAGCCCTTATAATCATTGCTGATATCAGATACTTTTACTGAAGAAGAATACTCACTTATCGACAAGTTTTTATAATCACCGTATTTGAAGTAAATCTTTGCCGCAGTATAATAGTCATCCATAGCAGTTGCAAGAATCTTCATCTTTTCAGAACCACTGGCCTTTCGTCCGTCAATATAACTCTTCATTGAATATGTAAAGCCATCAGCGTTAAATCTCGTTCCCGAAGTAGATTCAAGACTAACCTGCTCTTTTTTGCTGCTAAAGAATTTGACGGAAACAGCATCTGCATATTCCTTGGGTATTATATTATAAGTGAATACGTGTCTTCCTGTGCTTTCCTCATAATATGCATCAGAAACAAGCATAGTAACAGTTTTATTAGCTGTTTCAAAGGTAGCATAAGCACCCTCGTCATTTAAGAGTTCCTGCGGTATTACTACCTTGAAATTAAGTCCTATCGCTCCGTCAAGGCGTGCACGTGTAGCTTTGATAAGCACCGGCGCTACTGCAACTGTCCCGTTCAGCGTGCCCTTGAACTGTCCCTTGCCCTTTATCTGTACAGCCGCATTGCCTGCTGTGGTAACAGAATAATCGCTGGCAAACTCAAAATCAGTGCCGGCTGTGAGAATGTATTCCTTCTCGGTGCCGTTATCTGTATACTTGTATTTTAAGTGGATAGCCGACAGCGGTATAGCCGTTGCGCCGTCAGCCTTAAGAGCCACGGTATCGGCTGTGAGCACTGCATTGCCGTCTGACAGATCGACCTGGGTGATAGTTATCGCATCTGAGTCAACACAGGTCACATTATAGTTTGCAAGCTCTATTGTACCGTTTGCAGCAATAAACTTTTTCAATGTGTCATCAAACGAGTAAGTCTCAGCTATCTGAGATATGATAGAAGCCGTCGTTGTTTCATCTTCAGCAAAGCTGCCGGTCGTTGCCGTCACTGAGGATACTGTCGTCGGCAGCGTGTCAAATAATGCACGATACTCGGTCTTCTCCAAAACAGGCTTAACGGTAACATCAAGTTTGGTGATAGTTACAGTGAATGTGCAGCTAAACGGCTTATAGTTGCCGTCGCTATCTGTAACAACTACCTCGGCTACATACTTGCCTGCGTTCTTGGGGGCAGCAGTGAGCTTATCGCCCTTATAATCATCAGTTTCAGCGTTTTCATCATATTTCCAGAAGGTCATGGTCGTTTCGGGGGTTGTAATGCCACTTGCCTCAACAGTTATCCTGCTTGCAAGTGTCTCACCGTTATAGGAAACTTCACCGATATCCGAAGAATTAACTTCCGTGCCGTCAAACTTGACCGTAGTTATATCATTATCAGCCTGATTGATCCTCCACGCCTGCTGATATGTTCCCTTGAAGTTGCCCTTGCCCACTATCTTAGCATATAACGGGTCTAAATCATCGGAAATAGCATTTGTCCGCGAAATAGTTCCGCTCAGTGTGAAGTCTATGCCTTGTGTGAGCGGGTACTTCTGATTATCGTCATCATAAAGAACATATGTCACGGGGTCTTGCCCGATTTTATTTGCTTCAACTCTGACCCTGTATTCTCTTCCGTTGTAGGGATACCCATCTGTATCATACGCAACAGCGGTGTAGTTATCATCATCAGCATTCTTGTTTTCGTATACAATGCTGATATTATCGCCTTTATTGCTGAGATCATACGGTGTTATGGTATCATAATAATGCTGTTTTTCTTTCGAGAGTGTTATCTCATAGTTGCCGTAGATATCCTGATATTCAGCAATGTACTCTTTATCAAGAACTATCTCATACTCGCCTGCCGGAGATGTAGGGATTAGTTTATTAGTAACCTCAGTATCTTCGTCCAACTGAACAGAATACTCTTTATACATGAGGGTGTTTATCCAATCAACTTCAGTTAACTTATAAGTGCCATCATAATACAAATCGTCAGCAATATACCCTCTGCCATCACCTTCCGCCTCAACCTGCATTTCTATGGTTGGATCTAATGTGTTATCCACATCCAAACACGCCAAAAACTCCCTTGTATGCTCAACAGGAGTCAGCGTTACAGGTCTCTTTTCGATCTCGAAGATGCCATAGAGCGAAGTCTCCTCGAAGTTATCACCTGTCAGGGTAGCCTTTACTGCGTAGTAGCCTGCTTTCTTGGGCGCGCTGGTAGTATAAGTTAATGAGGCGTAATTTTTGCTTTCACTGTTATAAAACTCTTCATTTACTGTACAATAGCTATAAGACCACTGCGCATTTGCTATCTCATTAGCCAACGCCGTGTTATCTTTGGCTATTATGCTTACATCTGACGAGCCGTCAGTGTTATCATTATAGGTCTTTGCATCATATACCTTGTTATTTGCACTAAGAATCACAGCCTCCTCGATAGATTCGGCATCGGTCTTGCTGATAGACCAATTACCGACAAACTGACCGGTATAGTTGTTATAACCGTAAGCAATGAATTGATATCCACTCCTTACTGCCTTCTGACCATTGGTGTTTTCTTTGTAACTGTCATAATCTATTACAACATAATCGGTTGAAGCGGTGGGCTCATAGCTGCTTATTTCCTTATGTGAATTTATAGCTTCATCTCGCTCCTCAGTCCACTTAACATACAGATCATCAGCGTTGAGCTTAGTATTGCCATAATATATTTCTATCTCAGGCTGCTGCCTGCTGCCCGTATAGCTCTTGGGCAGTACCTTATATCTAATCCTATCGTCGTCGTCATCAACTTCTGTCCAGTCAAAGTCCGCAGACACCTTATATGCGCCATTCAAACTCTTACTCTCTATCGTCCACTCCACATCTACAGATCCAGCACCCGATAAAGCATAGTTTCCGTCTGCGCTTGGGGCGATAGTCGCTGTGTATGTGCCTGCATTTGTACCCTTGACCGTGCCTGTGAGAGCATAGTCATCTTCGGTGACAACTGCGCTGTCATTGTCTGCCGCAGGGTCGGTGGCTGTGAATGCCGCCGTCTGCTCAGACTTGTTGTAGGTAAGCGCATTCGGCGTGAACATACCCGCAAACGCCTCAGCCGTCATTGTCTTCTTCTCAACTGTGAAGGTGTTTGCTGTGTCAAGCACAAGCTCGTAGTTGCCGTAGGCTTTCTTAGCATAATCAGAAAACTTGACAACGGGAATTTTATATACATTGTTCTTAGCTTTTGTAGTATTTAGCGAAGCAGAATTATCAGTCGAAAAAGCATAAATCGATATTCTGTTATTTTCCGTACTCATAGCAGCGAACCGGTAACTAACACTCGCACTGCTGTTAGATTTGTCTACAAAAGCTATTATCAGATTCTTATTCAGATTAGTCCTTGTAAATGTCTTATCAAATACTATCCTGTTCCACCCGTTAGTAACCGACCAACTGCCGTCATAGACCTTAGTCATTGTGGAAACATCAATAGCATCTTTACTGTTAAATAATGTCTTGGTTGTCTCGGCTACATAGACCTCAATATTTTTGGTAAACTCACCGTCATTGGGCATATAGTAAGATGCATCAACGATATTGGTGATACCGCCAAGTTCTTCACTCGTATAGATAGAAGCAGATGCACTGTAATTATGCGATATACTTACAGGAATATCATAGTCCGAACTGCCTGAACTCTCATCGCCCACCTTTATTTCGGCAAAGTCAGCTGCAAACTTATACCCATACTCACCCTGATCATTATCGCCGATATTGTTCTTGTCATAACCGGCTACCTCGATAAGGTTGCCAAGCGCTGCTCTGTCGCCGTCAGTGCCGATAAAGCCTCTGTCAGCCGCTACGCCCTCACTTCCTGCGACCTCATAGGTGTAGTCTATCGCCTTTGATTCATCATTATCACGCACGCCGTAGAGGGGGGCTGCGCCGTAAACCGTCGATGCGCCCGCCTTGGGTGTGACAGTGACCTTGCGCCTGTTAACTACCACATTAGCCAACGTCACCTCAGCGTACTGATTTGAGGTATCATTGCGCAGGGTTATCTTTGCCGTGTATGTGCCTGCATCAACGATAGGCAGACCTGTGGCGTTGTCTGTTACGGTGATCACGGTATTAGTGTCTGATATCAGGCTTGCAGCCGCTGTTTCAGACTCAGCCGATATGGTAAAGTCGTCTTTTGTGAGTGCCTGACCGTCATAGACCTTGCCATTATCATATTTATATGTGATGACGATCTGATCGCTCTGTATCTCTTGATAATCATTCCCGGGATCTGCTTCATGCACACCAAAGACAAAGCTTGTATCGTTAATAGCTGTTACTACAATACCGTCGGAAGTGTTTGTTGCTGCCAAGCGCTGATTATTGCTATCCTTAAGCTCGACCCAAACATCTTCGTTATCATAACGGTATAAGGCGTAATAATCGCCGTTGTCATTTTGGGCAATATCATTGTTCACTTCGTTATACCTGACCAGCGTATAAGTAAGCGGCTGAGTCGTGGGATTCAAAATCGTATTATTATACGAATAACTGGAGCTTGCAGGCACAGTTATAGTATCCCCCACATTAAGCACGGGGGTGTCTACTGCAAGCGCACTTGCCGAATAATCGACCGCATTAACAACAGCTACCGAGCTGAGATACTCACCTATCGGCTGAACAGGCGCAGCACCGCTTATCACCAGCACTGCACAAAGCCCTGCGACCACACGTTTGAGGCTGTGCGACAGATTTCTTGCCATATTTTTCACCCTAACCTTTCGTTGAATAAATACTGTTTTTTCATAAAAAAACGTATAATACGCCATTATTATGTTTTATTATACCACACCACCGCCCGCCCTGTCAAGTAAAAACACAGCTGTTGACAAACTCTCGGCATACAAAAGCCCCCTGCACTTAGAGCACAGGGGGTAATACCTTATGAAACAAGCTCGATTATCGCCTTGACCGTGAGCCTTCGCTGCTCCTCTGGGGATATATCGGCATCGCCGTCGCCGCTTTGCTTGCCGTAGCAGCCAAACTGCGCATGATTGCCGCCATCTATCACCAGCTCGGTTGTGTCATCGGGGAGGTTTTTGCGGTTATCACGGCAGCTGTCGAGGTCAAGCACCTTGTCATTCGTGCCGTAGACCGAGAGCACACGCTCATCATCGCCTATCCCGCTCACCGAGTATGCCGCCAGCAGTATAAGCCCGTCGAGCTTATCGCCGTTATCGGCGCAGTAGTAGGCAGCAGCCGCGCCGCCCATTGAATGCCCTGCGATATACCAATGTTTATACTCATAAGAACCGATGATACTGTCGGCTTTATTCTTGCCGAGCAGGGCTATATTCAGCGGCATTTCGACCAGAAAGCAATCAGCGCCGCCTGCCGCTATCTCACACATTAGCGATGCATAAGCGCTTGCCTCGACAAATGCCCCGGGGTAGAAGATTATGGCGGTATCGCTGCCACTCCCGTCAAAGAACCAGCCCGTGTCAGTCCTGGTAACGGTGACTTCGGGGGTGCCGTCAAGCGCACTCAGCGCCTCCGGCTCAGCGTGGTAGTAGCTGTTTATATTTATAACGACCACTGCGCCCAAAGCCACGGCAGTGAACGCTGCGCCCACAAGCACACACGAGCGCTTAGTCAGCTTTTTTATGCGTGTTATCAAAAAGACCGCAAGCGCCCCAAAGCCCACGCAGCCGACAATGACCGCCGACATAACGAGCAGCCGAGCCACAAAACCACCCCCAACGACTTGATACACTATATTATAGCACTCATCTTGAGATGCGATATTTATATTTTGTAAAATTTTGTGATATGTCAAGGTTAATATTTCGTTAACCACCACCTCGTCGCAGCTGAGATACAAGCGTAGTATATAAGAATATTAAACCGGATATTGCGAAAATTTATGCGTGAACGGGCGGTTGAAAATTTGGTGCAATTAACAGTTTGCGCAGCAAATATTTGTGCAAATCAGAGAAATCAATAAATATGTCGTACAGACGCAAAAACGCCCGCAAACAGGGCGTTCACGGGCATTCAATGTGGCTCCCCCTGTTGGACTTGAATTGTATTTCTTGATAACGGTGTTTTTTAACAGCTTTCACAAAAGCCCAAAATATGGGAGCTTAGCGCATTTAAGGCAAAGCTGTTTTGCTTAACTTTTAATGGGTTTTAATGACTGATAATGACCAAATAAAGACTAATATTATGGTGTGTTCCGAATAAGTCAGCATACGAAATAATGATAAATGTGCAAATATAACAATATATCACATTCTCGATTTTTTAAAACTCCCTACATAATAACACCTATGAATGGCGTTTCATCATCAATCCTTCCTATTCGGTCAAACATAAACACAAGAAGTATATCGAACTCTTTGTTGAGAGCCGCAGCCTTTAAGTCCTGTATAGCATCTCTGTCGCTTGCCGATACCTTGAACCCCGACACACCTTTTTCGAGAAACTCCTTGCCGATAGTCCAGCCCATACGGTCTGCAAACTCGTGACAGGCTTCCCTCTGCATAGGGATATCGTCCTTTGTCTTATCGACCTGCTGCTTGGTTGAAACTCTGTATAATGTATAAACTGTATTCATTACGATTACCTCCGATTTCAGATTTTTATTCTAATATCGGTAAAGCAATCGTTAATTACAAATCCAATAGGGATATTCAATTGTCAAGCTGCCTTTAATAATAGTATAGCACAGCTCAAATGATTTGTCAACGATTTAAAGCGTGAAACTGATATTATAAATTTTTTCTGAACAATGCTGTCTAAGCTTGATTTTTATTCCAATTTCGACTATAATAATATTGTATATTAAAATAGCCGAAAGGAAAATGATCAATGTATATAAAAAGACACGCAGAGAATACTGTTTCACAGCTTTCAAAAATGTTTGGTGCGGTGCTTGTAGCAGGGCCGAGACAGGTAGGCAAAACCACAATGCTTGAAAGACTGACAGATAACTGTTCTCAGGCATCTCTTGATGACCCGATAATCAGAGCGTCGGCAATTGAGGAAAGCGGCACTTTTTTTAAAGATAACCCTCCCCCGGTATTTGTAGATGAAATACAAAAAGCTCCTGCGCTTTTTGAACAGATAAAGCTTCTGCTTGACAAAAGCCGCAAAAAGGGACAATTCTATATGTGCGGCTCACAGCAGTTTAAGATGATGAAGGGCGTAAGTGAATCACTTGCCGGAAGAATAGGTCTGCTCACACTTTTAGGCCTGTCATTAAGAGAAATGAATGATACCGCATTTGACAGACCGTTTATCCCTACAGATGATTATTTTTCTGAAAGAAAAGAGCAGTTAAAAGCGATAGAATATGATAATGTTTGGGAAACGATCCACAGAGGCTCTATGCCCGAGCTATATGAAAACCCTGATTTTGACTGGCAGATGTTCTACGGTGCCTATGTCAGAACTTATATCGAGCGTGATGTCAGAGAGCTTTCCGAGATCGGTGATACAGTCAAGTTCACAAAATTTATGGTGGCTGCCGCAGCTTCAACAGGGCAGCTCCTTAATCTGGCATCTTTAGCAAGAGATGTAGGTATAAGCCAGCCGACAGCAGAGCGCTGGCTTTCAATTCTTGTTGCTTCAAATATTGTTTTCCTGCTATCACCATACTCAAATAATATAACAAAGAGAGCAATTAAAACGCCGAAGCTATATTTCCTAGATACAGGTCTTGCAGCTTATCTGACAAAATGGAACACTCCCGATGTCCTCAAAAGCGGTGCCATGGCAGGTGCATTCTTTGAAAGCTTTGTAATATCCGAAATAATCAAAAGCTATTATAATAAAGGTATTCTTGAGCCTCCGCTGTATTTTTACCGTGATAAGGATATGAATGAGATAGATCTGATTATAGAGGAAAACGATACACTGTACCCCCTTGAAATGAAAAAGCACGCTGATCCTACAAAAAAGGATATCAATGCATTTGCCATTCTTGATAAAATACCGAATATACAACGTGGTCAAGGCGGTGTCATCTGCCTTTATGACAGGCTTATTACACTAAAGGGTGATGATAAGATCATTCCTGTAAGCTATTTATAAAGCTGCAACTAAAACTAAAATCATGAGGTGTAAAGAATGTCAAACGAAAAAGCCTTTGAGCTGCCACGCTCACTATACAAAGAACTAAAAGCTATGAACAGAGGGCAGATGCAGAATGAAGATCATTGAAAGGTTTGTTGACCGTGAATAAAACAGATTATACATTGGAAGAAAGAGCGAGTTTGATAATTTCAGAATGCAAAAAAGCGGGCAGTACAGATCCATTTGAGATCTTTCATACAGTTGCAAACAAAGACTTTGTAAGGATACACGGTCCTGAACATCATATCCTTGACGGGGCTTGTATTATAACTGCTATGTATAATGCCGGATACAGTATCGACCTGGAAAAAGCACTTAATAAAATAGCATTTGAGGGGCTTCGTATGCCTGGAGCAGCCTGCGGACTATGGGGTGTTTGCGGTGCTGTAACATCAATAGGTGCTGCACTGGCAATAATAGAGAATACCGGACCACTCTCCACTGAAGAGTGGGGCAGTCATATGGTATTCACTTCTGCTGCACTTGCAAGACTCTCAAAAACAGGCGGCCCCAGATGCTGCAAGCGTGATGCTTATCTCACAATGGAACAAGCCGTTTCTTACATTTTTGAAAGATATGGTATAGAACTGAATAAGCCTGAGACCGTATGTGTTTTCTATCCGCTTAACAAGCAGTGTATAGGTAAAAAATGTCCATATAATCCAAATTACAAGGAGAGTGTTTTATGACCACACTCGAAGCCATAAGAACCCGCCGCAGCACACGAAAATTCAAGTCCTACCCTATTGAGCAGGAAAAGCTTGAAACCATGATCGAAGCAGGACGCTATGCCCCCAGCAGCGGAAACTCTCAGACCTGCCATTTTATCGTGGTGAGGAACAAGGAAGTCCTTGCAAAGCTTGCCGAGCTTGCACAGTCGGCTTTTGCTAAAATGGAGATCACCGAGGGTATGTATAAATCTATCGCAACCCTCATTCGAGTGGAACACAAAGAAGATTACCAAAAGAAAGGATTGATAAAAACAGCAAGAAAATACAAACAAGTTCATCGCAAGGAAATCGACTTTGACATCAAGGACTGGAAAGAGATCGAGCGTCGGGCTGCCGCCTGTCATACAGATACATCAAAATATCTGAGAATGGTCATAAAGAATTCCAGCCCTGTATTTTATGATATGAAAGAGATCGCCCCTCTGCTGAACGGCATGAGGATAATCTCAGCAAACATCAACCAGATTGCTAAAAAGGCGAACGAAACCAACAGCATCTACGCCGAGGACATATGCTATGCGATCATACTCAACAGATTTTCAAGGTATATACTAAACTGCCTTCACAAGTAACCTCCGCTTAAATAAACAGCCTGTATTTTCCATTTTCCGGAGCTCAGGATAATGCAGGCTTTTTTTTGCACCCAAATGAGCTTTTCGAGGGTATTACTATTGGAAACCCAAATAAACACTTTCGGGAGGAATAAACCATGACAGTAAAAGAAAGATTACAGGAATTGCGTGAGCAGATAGCAAACACACCGGCTAAAAACGATAAGAAAGTGCTTTTTATAGAGCTTTTGGCTTACAATAATTTTGCCGTTACAAACGGCGACGACCGTGACATTACTTCCATTAAAGAACTTGACAGCTTCTGGAAAAAGCCTATAACCAAACACGGTGTATTTGATAAGATGTATGATGACCTGACTGACGAGCAGATCATAAACCACGCTAATGATCCGAAAGGCTTCAAATCTGCACTTGAAAAGGCGCAGGATAAATTCGTAAAAGACAGTCTAAAGGCCGAAAAGGATAAATTCTTTAATACGCATGAAAAGATCAGCGATAAAGAATTTGAAAGAAGAACAGCTAAAAACGGCTGGGCATTAAAGCAAGACAGCGTTATAGTAGGATATCTGTATAAGATGGCAATACAAACAAATGATGAAAAGTTAGTTGCAATGTATGAAAAGTTTCTTTCTACAGATGCAAGGGATCCCGCTGTGCGCAAGCAGATGCTCACCGAGGTGAATGAAGCATTTTCCACATATGACAAGACAAAATATCTTGTTTCGTTAAATTCTGTAGTAATGCGTGTATTTAAAAATAAGGTAAAGGAAGACCCGACCCGTGAGGAGATAGACAAGGCCTGCAAGGAATATGAAGCAATTGAAAAAAAGAATAAGGAAAGAAGCATCAAGGAAGCTAAGAAAGCAGCCGAAGAGAAGGCGCTGAA
>JAFYET010000249.1 GCA_017544125.1 Ruminococcus sp.
TAGGTATCGAGGATAAGAATTCGAGGGTAAAAGAGTATATCGTGCCATTTAAAACGCTTTCCGATGATCTGGAATTCAGCTTTATCTCACTTACTCCCGACAAGCCTATAACCACCAAGGTCTACAAGCGATTTGTTGCGGCTATGGAGGAGGTCTACGGAGACAGGGTGCTGCTGCCCGACTTCCCCACCGTTGACGAGGAAGAACAGACCTTCTACCGTTCAATAATGCTTATCTCCCTTGTGCTGTCGGCTATCGCTGCAATCACACTGGCAATACTTTTCAGATTTATCATCTACACAAGGCGAAAATCTCTCGCTGTGCTGCGGCTCTCGGGCTGCACAAGAAACGGCGCAAGGCTTATGTATATAACAGAGGGCATCGGCATAACGGCTGCGCTTTTCCTGCTCACAACACTTGCATATAATAAGTGGATACTGCCGCACTTGACAGTTTTCTTTGACAGGATAACTGAAGTCTATACGCCCACAACATACGTCTATATAGCGGCGGTGTTCTTAGGCACGCTGTTTGTGGTGCTGTGTGCAATGGTCAGCTTTTCGGTGGATAAGCAGCCTGTTGATATGCTCAGGAAAGCGGGTGGTCGGTAATGTTCAGGCTTGGTACAAAGGAATATATAAGGCGAATATTCACAAACCTCTTTATAGCCTTGCAGCTTGCGGCGGCGTTTTTCATCATAGCGTCTATAATCGCAAGCATAAGAACACGCACCACCCTCTATGACCCCATAAAGGAATATCTTGATAAGGACGGGGCGTATATAGCCCTGTCAAATACCTCACTCGGCGGTATTGACAGCGAGGAAAAGCTAAAAGAGCAGATACCCGAGGCCGAAGATCTGATAACAGCTTATCATATCTATTTTGAAATGGATACTACCGGCAAGACTATCGCCTATGATAAGAGGATAGGCAAGAAGTATACCCCCTCGCTCGATGAGGGCAAATGGCTCGACTTTGATAACACAGATGAGATAACGGCGGTTGTGTCATACTCCTCCCCCTACAAGGTGGGTGATGTGATAGATGTGATATACCCTAAGTTTATCAAAATGGACGAGGAGACCTACACGCCTGTTAACGAAAACATTCCTGTTAAGATAAGGATAGTCGGCAGGCTTTCGGAAGATGCAAAGCTCTACGGCATGGGCAAAGGCTTTGCGCAGAATGATGATTTCAGAAACCTCTATGAAAGAGCTGCCGAGGAGGAGGAAGAAGAAGAGGGGCAGGGCTCTGAGCCTGTATCTATGATAATATCAAAGGAAGCAGCAGAGAACCATGGCTGCACCTGCTCTCTCGGTATATCAAAAGCGCTTATCACCTTAAAGGACGGGCTTTCAGCAGAAGAAGCCGATGCCGCCTACGCAAAGCTCAACGCCATAGGCGCACCTATCAGAATGGAGAGCTTTGCTTCACGCACCAAGCGTTATGTTTATGACCAGCTTATACAGCTCTCGCCCATACTCATAAGCATAATAATGCTTGTAACGGTAAGCACTATCGCCATAAGCGCCCTCAACGCCAAAATGGGCATGAAAACAAACGCCATATATGCCCTTATGGGCTGCACTATGAAAAGCTGCATAGGCATATACCTTGTAAACAGCCTGCTTACAGCCTTTACATCGGCGCTTATGTGTGCGGTATTTGTTAACGGCATGAAGATAGCAGGCAGGCTGCAAACCACGGTAATAGCCTTCGGGCTGCCCGAGATACTGGGCTGCGCTGCAATGGGCGGCATTTACCTGATATGCGCTATAAGCTCGCCTGTGATATATCTTTCAAAGGCGACGATAAAAGAGCAGCTGGCAGTAAGTGAATGAGGTGTGAAAGATGATAAAACTTGATAACATAGTAAAGATATATAACCCCAAAAAGTCAAACGAATTCGAGGCTCTGCACGGCGTATCCTGCGAGATAAAAGACGGCGAGCTGGTGGCGATAATCGGCAAGTCGGGCGCTGGCAAGAGCACACTTTTGCATATCCTCGCCTGCATTGATTCTTATCAGGACGGTGAGTACAGGATAGACGATACACTCGTCAAGCACCTCTCCGAGCGCAGATATGCCCGCATCAGAAACGAGAAGATAGGCATGGTAATGCAGGATTTTGCGCTGGTGGAAGACTTCACAGCCCTTGAAAATGTGATGATTCCGCTTAATTTCTCAAAGAAAAAGATATCGGGCAAGAAAGAAAAAGCCCTTGCTGCCCTGCGCTCAGTTGGCATTGAAGACCTCGCCAAAAAGCCCTGCAACAAGCTCTCGGGCGGTCAGAAGCAGCGTGTGGCTATCGCCCGTGCGATCGTCAACGAGCCGAGCATGATTCTTGCCGATGAGCCTACGGGTGCGCTTGACACCAAAACATCTGCTGAGATAATGGAGCTGTTCAAGTCTCTTAATGAGCAGGGGCGGACGGTCGTCATCGTCACCCACGACCCGAAGGTCGCAGAGCAGTGTGAGCGTGTGATAGAAATTTCCGACGGCGATATAGTGTCATAAAAAATGCTCCCATATGCTGCAAACGCAGTGTATGGGAGCTGTTTGTTTTTGCTGTTTATCCCACCGTGCCGTCAGCATTATTCTGCTGTGTGGCATCGGTGTTTGCATCTGTCTGCTGTGTGTCCTGCTGTGCGGGAATGTCAGTGCGCTTTAAGTTCTTGTCCTCAGCGTTTGGGTCTATTGCATCAGCGTAGACTACATCGCCGTCCTCGGTGTGGTATGTGTTGGTGGCAGGGTCCCACTGCGGCTTGGTGGAGAGATACTGCCCCTCGTGCAGCCTGCTGCCCTGCTCGTCAACTATGCCCAGTTCCTTAGCCGTCTTGATTATAGCATCTGCCATGGCCTCGGCGTAGGCATCAAAGTTCTTGTCAAGCAGCTCGTTGTCCTTGTCGTTGGTTATAAAGCCCAGCTCAACAAGGCAGCTCGGCATATGCGTCTGGCGGTTGACCTGGTAGTTTGACTGGGGCTCACCTATAAAGCCGTAGTTTACGTTGCGGTTCTCGTTTATTCCTACACGGTCAAGGGCTGTCAGCAGGTTTGAAGCAAGCAGCGTGTCTGACTCGGGCTCGTGGTTGTTTACCCATATCTCAACGCCCTTGAACTTCTCCTCGGCGCTGTTTCTGTGAATGGATACGAAAAGGTCAGCCTTTGAATCATTCGCAGCTGTGCATATCTCTTCAAGCGAGAGCAGCACATCATCATTTCTCGTAAGTGCTACGGTAACACCCTTTGCTTCGAGTATCTCCTTTATCCTGGTACACATTTTGAATGTGTCGTCCTTCTCCCAGCGCTTGCCCGATTTGTCGGTAGCACCGCCGTCCTCACCGCCGTGACCGGGGTCAAGGCAGACTATGAACTGATAGCTGATATTCTCCTGCTGCGAGCTGTCGTCTTCGCTTTCATCAGGGGAGCTCTCATCGCTCACCGAAACTGCCGCATCCGTCACCGATGATGAATCATCACCAGAGCCCTTTATCGCACCCACTATCGCCATTATGCCCTTTACAATGCCGAATATCAGCAGAATAAGCAGTATCAGCGCTATTATTATCCTGTCCCAGTAGACTTTTACTTTGGTGTGCTGCCCGGGTTTGACGGGGTCACGCCCGTATTTTTCTCTGAATTCCTCGTCTGTCATCTTGTTTCCTCTCTGTATGTATGTGCGGTTTCTTTTGTCAGAATAGTTGATGTGGTAAATCGGGGATTGTGCATTGACAGCTCCCAAAATAGTTTATTTTTATTATTATATCATATTTTTCACCCTGTTGCAATAAGCTAATTCTTAAAAATCTCCCACGCATAAATGATAATATTGTGTAAATCCCCTATAATGCGTGGTATTGTTTGTAAAATATTAACCATTCACCCTCCAAAAAGGTTGCAAAAGGCAATAAAATATGGTATAATTGTAATTGTTCACAAGGCAGCGCCGAGGTGTTTATGCGTTTATTCACGATTTTTGCATAAAAAATGTATATTTCTGTATTTATGCATACATATATGCATTTTATGCACTAAAAATGTGTATAAATCTTAAAATATACGCAAAAACGCTTGACAAAGCTGTATAAAGGTGTATAATGATATTATATTATTTGCATCAAGTTTATTTATCGGAGGTTTTTTATCATGGATCAGAGCATCAAAAAGGTAGTTCTTGCATATTCGGGCGGTCTTGATACATCTATCATCATACCGTGGCTGAAGGAAAACTATAATAACTGCGAGGTTGTTGCAGTATCAGGCAACGTAGGTCAGGGTACTGAGCTTGACGGTCTTGAAGAGAAGGCTATAAAGACAGGCGCTTCCAAGCTCTATATCGAGGATCTTACAGAAGAGTTCATCAGAGACTATGTATTCCCCACAGTACAGGCAGGCGCCATCTATGAAAACAGATATATGCTGGGTACATCCTTTGCTCGTCCCATCATCGCTAAGAGAATAGCTGAGATAGCTCTTAAAGAGGGCGCCGACGCTATCTGCCACGGCTGCACAGGCAAGGGCAACGACCAGGTGAGATTTGAGCTTGCTATAAAGGCATTCGCACCCGATATGAAGATAATCGCTCCCTGGAGAATATGGAACATCAAGTCAAGAGATGAGGAGATCGACTACGCTGAGGCGCACAATATTCCCTTAAAGATAAACAGAGAGACAAACTATTCTAAGGATAAGAACATCTGGCACCTTTCGCACGAGGGCTTAGACCTTGAAGACCCTGCTAATGAGCCCCAGTACGAAAAGCCCGGCTTCCTTGAAATGGGCGTATCGCCTATCATGGCACCCGATAAGCCCACATATGTGACCATCCACTTTGAAAAGGGCGTTCCCACAGCTATCGACGGCAAGGATATGGGTCCTGTTGAGATAGTTGAGACACTCAATAAGCTCGGCGGCGAGAACGGTATAGGTCTTGCAGACTTGGTCGAGAACCGTCTTGTAGGTATGAAGTCAAGAGGCGTTTACGAGACCCCCGGCGGTGCTATCCTCTACCACGCACACGAGGTCCTCGAGACTATCACTATTGATAAGGAAACTGCAAGAGTAAAGCAGTACCTCTCAATAAAGTTTGCTGACATCGTTTATAACGGTCAGTGGTATACTCCTCTTCGTGAGGCTATGAGCGCATTCGTTAACGAGACACAGAAGAACGTTACAGGTGACGTTAAGCTCAAGCTCTATAAGGGCAACATCATCAACGCAGGCGTTACATCGCCCTACACCCTCTATGATGAAGAGGTCGCAACTTTTGATGAGGATAATGTTTATAACCAGGCTGACTCGGCAGGCTTCATAAACCTCTTCGGTCTCCCGATAAAGGTCAAGGCAAAGCTCGAGCAGAAGAGAAACGCAAAGTAATTTGCAAGGCGATTGCAGGAGGGATCTACTATGAGTGAGAAAATAAATGACTTGCTTGAACCTGCGATAGACAAAAAGGTTGAGATAACCTATGACAGCCTTCCCGGTTCAAGATTTGAAGACGTAAACCTCGGAAACGCTACATTTGACAATGTAAGCCTTAAAGAGGCTGACTTCAACGACGTAAATATGGACGGCACAAAATTCAACGACGTATCAATGAAGGGCTCGTCATTTACCGATATGTATATGGTAAATTCAAGGTTCTTGGGCGTTAATCTTTCAAGCAGCAAGTTCGGCTGCTCGATAATGAATAATGTTGAATTCAAGAACCCCGACCTTAAAAACTCCATATTCATGCACTGCGACCTCTCAAATGTTGAGATAAACGAGTGCATAATCGACGGGCTGAAGATAAACGGCATAGATATCCAGAAGCTTATCGAAAGATACGAGGAAGAAAAGGCATAACCCCAGGATCACAAGGCAAGAAGCAGGAGTACACATCATATTTCTGTTTCTTGCTTTACCTTTTTTAAATAGGAGAAGAATATGAACGAAAGCATAAAAAAGGGCTTCAATGCGCTTTTCAGAACGGTGATATTCTGCCTGTGCGTTGCAGCAATCATGATGATAGTGCGCTTTTTCTCGATGTTTGCCGACTCTGTCAAAAACGACACCGACCTAAAGCTCGATAAGAATTTTATCGACAATTTCGGCTCATACGCATCGCTTTATAAGGGCGTTTTCTTCGGCAGCATAGCCGCACTTGTGTTAAGCGTATTAGCAGGCAGATATAAAGCCTCGGCAGCAGCGGTGTTTTTCAGAACGCTTGTCATAGCGGCGATAATCGGTCTGATGTACGGCGGTATGAACGTTTCGGGCGCTATCGTTGATGTGTGCGCAGTTATTGATGAAGCGGATATCGAGGAATTTGAAGACCTTGAAGATATTGATATAGACACGCTGATAGAAAAAGGCGTGAA
>JAFYET010000250.1 GCA_017544125.1 Ruminococcus sp.
ATTCCTCATCAGATATAGTTATTCCGTCTGTAAGAATAGTAACATCGACTTTATCGTAAACCTCACCAATGATAATGTTGTCCGGTTTGCAGGCAAAAGTTAAATTGTCATGCTGCTTAAAGGTGTAATCTTTTAGCTCGTCTGCTGCCTGTGAAGCATCAACGGTGCTTACTTTCTGCTCCTTTTCCGTTTTATACAGCAGCTTATAGCCCGTAAACACCACCGCTGCCGCTGCTAAAATGACGGCGGAGAGTTTTATTATCTTTGCTTTAGTCATTGTCTGTCTCCCGTTCCAAAAAAATTGTGCGGGGCATCACACCCCACACAAATATAAACTGCTGTTATCTCCCTTTTGTGAGAACTCTTTTTAATTATCACGCAATTTCAGCGTTTTGCACAAGTTTATAGTTTCATCCTTGTTCATATTGGCATCAACTAAGAACACATACCCGTCCTGATACCATATCACCGAAGTGAAGCTCTTGTCTTTGTCGTCGGGCGTAACGATAAAGTATTGTATGCCGTTTTCCTCGGTCACAAGGTATTTTTCATCCTTGTCGCTTATATAGATATTCCTGTATGCCGCAGGGATATACTGCCCGAAATAGACATCAATAAGCCCGTTGCCCTTGCCGTCAAAGGTACCCCACGCTTCGGAATACATATAATCGGTATTGAACCACGACCCGTCATCAAGCTCCAGCCCCTCGGGAATGCCCGCAAGGGTGTATTTTTCCTCAATGCTCTTTTTAGGATCTTTTATAGTGGAAACATCAAATGTCAAATATATTCCCTCATCGACCTGCCTGGTAGTATAGCCCCACTTTGGCTTTGCAGCCATTCCGAGCAGAAAGCCAATGCTCAGTATCGCCGCCGCCATAAACGCAAGCTTCAGGCGCTTTCTTATGTGTATCCTGGGGCTGCCCGTTATCTTTTGCATACGCTCTTCAAATCCCTTTGAGAATTTAAAGCCCTTAGGCAGCCTTGCATCGTTCTTGCTGATAAGGCTGTTTTCATAATTCTCAAAAAGCTCCGATGAAAGCATATTTTCTTCCATACACATCTCACTCCTTTAAAAGCTCAGTTCTGAGCTTGGCTTTGGCATACCTCACACGCTGACGTGATGCCGCCTCGCTGATGCCGAGAGCCGACGCTATGTCGCTGTATTCAAGTGCAAGGTCATAACGCAGGTAAAGAATCTCCCTGTCGGTATCGGAAAGCCTTTCCATACACTCTTTGAGCCTGCTGACATCTGCATCGGGCAGCGGCTCGTCTGTATACAGCTCCTCATCAAACGGGAGGGTCTGCTCGCGCTGCACCTTTCTCAGCATATCAAGAGAAACATTCCTTACTATTATAACGAAATATGCCTGCAATTTGTGAGAAGGTAAATCATGAACTTTTTGAAAACATTTGGCAAGCCGCAAAAAGCCCTCCGAAAGCGCGTCCTCTGCAAGCGCCTCATTACCGAGTATCGCATAAGCCTTGCCCATTCCGAGCCGTCTGTTTTTGCGGTAAAAGGCTTCAAATTCCTGCCGCTCCGTTTTGCCGTCAATTAGCGCTGTGTATGCTGAAAGCATTTTGGTTCTCCTTTATCCTTTTTTACATCAGAACTATTATATCACGCCGCTGTCAATTTGGCAAGAGAGGAATAACAAACAGCCCTCAAGTCGTCCTTGAAGGCTGTAATTTATGTGACAAAACGCAGCAATGCCCCAATACAAACACTATTACATTTTATTAAAGCATAATAAAAACCGAAGCCGACCGGTTTATCA
>JAFYET010000251.1 GCA_017544125.1 Ruminococcus sp.
CATAGTAATCATACCTCTCGGTATTTACTATCAGGTCTTTATGCGATGTGCCTTCGTCAAAGTATATCTGGCTCTCGTTAGTATATGCACAAAGAATGCTGTTTATCTCGCTCATATAGTCAAAGCTCAGGCTGCTGTCTTTATATCTTAGCACCTGCGATGAAACTATACACAGCCTGTCGTAGAGCGTCTCAATCTCGCCGGGGTCAATGGCATCTTCGATATACTTGAACTTGTTTGATTCCTTGGGCTGCTCATCGCCCATGACGGCTGCCTCGATATCCCACACATATTCACAGCAGGAAAGCGCCTGAAGTGCCGTCAGCCCGTATGCCGCAAGCACTGCCGAGAGGATAAACGCCGCTACCCTTATCCACCGTGCCGACAGCTTATACGCTATGCTCCCCTTAGCGGGAGGAGAGGGTGTCTCCTCCGCCGTATCGGGGGTCTGTTTTGTTGTCTGCTCACTTTTGTTTTTTGTCATTTCCGTTTCGTTGTCAGTATTTTTCAATTTTGTATCCAACGCCCCACACCACCTTTAAATATCTCGGCTCCTTCGGGTTTATCTCTATTTTTTCCCTTATGTGCCGTATGTGGACCATAACGGTGTTCTCGACCGCATATGCGTCCTCTCTCCACACACGCTGATATATCTCTTCCGCTGAGAATACTCTGCCGGCATTACTCATCAAAAGCTCGAGTATCTTGTATTCGGTAGCGGTCAGCGTGCATTTTTTGCCGTCGATGCTTATGCTCTTTGTCTCTTTGTCAAGCTCAAGCCCGCCGACGGTTATTATTCCCTGCCTTGTAACGGAGCTGTCACGAGAGCCGAGCGTCAGGTAGCGCCGCAGGTTAGCCTTTACCCTCGCTATAAGTTCAAGCGGGTTATAGGGCTTTGTGATATAATCATCAGCCCCCATGGAAAGCCCGAGTATCTTGTCGGTATCTTCGCTCTTGGCCGAGAGCACTATGACGGGAATGTTGTTGTGCTGCCTTATCTTCATAAGAGCCGACAGCCCGTCGAGCCTTGGCATCATAACGTCGATTATAAGCAGCTCGACCTGGCGCTCGGCTATTATTTCAAGCGCTTCAAGCCCGTCATAGGCTGTCAGCACATTCAGCCCCTCGTCTTTAAGGAGCCTGCTTATAGCCGAAACTATATCCCTGTCATCATCTACCACAAGTACCGTCTGAGTGTTTTCCATATCCGTTTTCCTCCGTTGAATATATAATAGCACACATTTCTTAAGACAAAGTCGAGATTTTTCTTAAGAATTTCTTAAGATGCGTTATATGCGTTTACTAAGGTTATTATAACATATAAAGGGCAGTGGTTCAATAGGGCGGGGTTTGAAAAAGCGCATGAAATATGCTATAATAAAAAATGTTTTTAATGTGTGTCACTTTTTATGAGTTTTGGTTGTCTGTAATAAGTGAAACGTTTCAATAAAGTGAGGACTTCATATGAATGACAGAGAGCTTTTGGAGCTGCTGAAGGCTGACCCGCATAAGGGGCTTGCGGCGGTGGTGAAGCAGTACAGCGCTTATGTTTACAAGATAGTTTTGAGCCGCCTGAGTGCAGATTGCAGCAGGGAGGATATAGAAGAGGCTGTCAGTGACATATTTATGCGGCTTTATACGGCGGTGCAGGGCAGCGATGTTAAGATCAACTCGCTTTGTGCATACCTTGCGGCTATTGCACAGCGGCACTGTATAAATGTATTCAAAGCGCACCTGCGGCGTACTGAGACGGTGTCGTTTGATGAACTTGAGGGTGCGCTTGCTGATGACATCACAGCGCAGGCGGACACAGAGCTTATTGATGCGATACATTCGCTTGGCAAGCCTGACAGCGAGATATTTATAAGGCGCTATTACCTGACGCAGACGGCGGCGGAGATAGCGGCAGATCTTGGTATGAAGCCAAACACGGTAAACAAACGTATATCCCGGGGATTAAAGAAACTTAAAGAAATACTGAAGGAGGGAGAAAACTGATGAGACTTACAAGGCTTTATGAGGCAGACGATATAAAGACTTGCGAGCATATGCAGAGTGAGCTTGAAAGCATAAGCTCGCACTCGCAGCTCGATGAAGATGCACAGCAGCGCATTCTCTCCCTGACGATGAAAAAGGCGGGATTTGAGATGAATGAAAGCATAACAATAAACAAGACTAAAAGATTCAGCAGGCGGTTTATCGTGCTTATGGCGGCAGCGGTTATAGCCGTGACAGGTGCAGTAGGCGCAGGGGCAGCGTATATTGCCAAGAGGCGCAGTTCGGTCGAGGCGCTGCTCGGTGAAGAAAAGGCGGTGGCGCTTGACAGCCGTGGGCTGATCGACGAAAAGCACTTTGAGACGGATAAATATGATATGACGATAGATACCGTGCTTTGCGACGGGCAGAGCGTGCTATTAACGCTCGAAGCTGTGCCCAAGGACGAGAATATGTCTTTAGAGGAACTGGAGGAAGATATCACGGGCAGATGCTTTTCCATTGACTGCAACTGGGAAAAGGAAGATGTGATGAAAAAGCAGGACAATATGCTTGTGGACGAGGCTATGAAAACCAATATTGACTATGGAGAAAGGGCTGTAAGGGTATTATGGCAGGGCGAAATGGAAAAGCCCTTTGATAAGCTGTTTCTGCCGCTTGCTGTAAATGTTATGAACCAAACGCATGACGAGCAGGATGTCATCGGCGATATAGTGCTTGAGCTTAAACAAAACGTGATAAGCCGTGATTTTGTAAATGCGAACGGCGAAAAGGTGAGGGTATCGGAAATTGCAATAACGGCAGATCACCTTTCGGCAGGCGTGACGGCTGAAAACATCGAACCTTTATTTGAGTATGATGACGGCAGCACAGCCTATGCGCCGCAGGTGAGCTTTTCTGCTGACCCTTATAGTGACGATGATACAGAGTTTGATAATGCTTATATAGATATGTTTACAGTTGTTGATATAATCAATATAAGAGCTGTAACTATCGGCACACAAAGATATGAAGAGGTGACCTGATATATAATATTTATTGATAGCTATAATAACAGTTTATAGCAAAGGCGGTTTATGACAGCGTTATCTTATAGCCCCTGCATTTTTGCAAAAGATTCTGTTTCGTGGGTGTGAACACCCACTGAAAACGGCGCTGATACGGGGTGGCAACGTTGTCACCATAAGTGCACGAGGGGTGGCTTGCAGGGGAGAAACGGGCTTATATACATTGAATTTTGCGTGATGAACGCTTTGCACACGGTCTTGTGTGCGAACGTTGTCACGCATTTTTGTTGACCTTTGGTGTATCTTCGTGTATACTCAAAACATCGAAAGAACACACACAGACAACGAAAGGAATGGTAACAATGGCAGAGTTTGGTTTTGACACAAGAAAGATAAGGGCGGGCTATGACCCGAAGGATAACAACCAGTCGGTGCTGCCGCCTATATATCAGACGGCTTCATATGATTTCAAGAGCACTGAGCACGCACAGAACCTCTTCACCTACAAGGAGGCAGGCTATCTCTACACAAGAGTTGGCAACCCCACGGTGACTTACTTCTCAGAGAGGGTAAAGGCACTTGACGGCGCAAAGAATGCAGTTGCGGTAGGCTCGGGCATGGCGGCTATAAGCTATACGCTTTTGAACCTTGCAGCAAAGGGCGGCACTATACTCGCATCGCCCTACCTCTACGGCGGCACTATTGATGCATTTGACAGGCTCTTCCCCGAGCTGGGCGTGAACATCAAGCTAACAGATGCGGTGCTTGACCCTGCAAAGCTCGAGAGCGAGCTTACTGATGATGTAAAGGCGGTATATGTTGAATCAATCAGCAACCCCAACGCTTATCTGCTCGATATAGATGCTATATCAGAGGTGGCGCACAAGCACGGCGTGCCTGTTGTGGTAGACAACACACTTGCAACGCCTTATCTTTACAGACCCTTTGAGCACGGCGCTGACATCGTGGTATACTCGGCAACAAAAGCGCTCACAGGCCACGGCAACATCATAGCAGGTCTTATACTCGACAACGGCGATATGAGCCTTTACACTAAGGAGCGCTACCCGCAGTTCTATGAGCCGATAGTTATGCTTAAGGGCAAGTCAACTGCTGACATATTCCCTGATAACTTCTTTATATTCAGAGCGACGCTGGTTTATCTGAACCTCTTGGGTGCTGCACTCTCTCCGCAGGATGCTTACCTTGCCATCATCGGTCTTGAAACGCTCTCTGAGCGTGTGGCAAAGCAGAGCAGCAATGCCGCAAAGATAGCAGAGTATCTTGAAAGCTCGCCCGCAGTTGAGTGGGTGCGCCACCCCTCGCTTGCAAGCTACAAGTTCAAAGCACTTGCTGACAAGAATCTGCCCAATGGCGGCGGCGGTGTGCTCTCATTCGGCATAAAGGGCACCCCCGAGCAGGAAGCGGCTTTCCTTAACAACATCAAGCTGTTTACTTATCACGTTAATCTTGGTGATGCACGCTCGCTGATAGTTGATTCGCCTAACACCACACACAGTGAGCTTGATGAGGAGGAATTAAAGCTGGCTGACATTCCCGCTAACCTCATACGCATATCCGCAGGTCTTGAAGACGCTGACGACCTTATCGCTGACCTCGAACAGGCATTCAAGGCAGCGGGGCTTATCTGAGCTGTGGAGTATTAGGATTTTCCATACTTAAAAAAGGTAACAGGTTACAGGTAACAGGTGAGGAGCGGCTTCGCCGCAGATGCCCATTCGGGCTTTTACTCCCACATAATTGCTTAAAACATCAGAAATGCTATATCTAATAGTCCTAATGTACATTATTCGCCGAAGACGACACCTTAACTGATCACTTTTACCTGTTAACTGAAATAAGCCGCTCGTGTGCTGTGAAATGGCAGCATATGGGCGGCTTTGTTAATAGGATGTTAAATTCATAGTTGTGAGGTAGGAAAACATCACTAAAATATATTCGGGATATTATACCTAACTTGTAGGAAATGCTGAAACGAATAAAACCTATTGACACGATAGGAAATGAATGTTATAATAGTAACATAAAATCATACCAAATATATCGGAAATATAATTATTGGAAATATCTTATCTATTACGGAGTGAAAAACTATGACTGATGAAAGGCTCAGTGAGGCGATATACGAAAAGTATATCGAACCCACCGACAAGCACAGGAGCAGCATGGCGGGTATCGAGATAGAGCTGCCTGTGGTGAATATGTCAGGCGATGCCGTCGATGAGAGTCTTGTCATCGAAGCGGCTGACAAATTCAGAGAGCATTTCGGCTTTGAAGCCGAGGGGCGTGACGACAACGGGAATGTAAACTCGATGACATTCAGGCAGACGGGCGACAACCTTTCCTTTGACTGCTCATACTCAAACTTAGAGCTTTCGCTGGGCAAGGGCGATGACCTTTGTGCGATACACGAGAGCTTCAAAAAGTATTACGGCTATATGCAGTCGCTGCTGCAAAAAAATAACTACACGCTCACGGGCATGGGTATTAACCCGCATTACAACATCAACCACAACAAGCCCGTACCCAATGAGCGGTACAGAATGCTTTACCACTACCTGCATTCATATCACAGGTATGAGGGCAAGATAAATATGAGCTTTCACAACAGACCCGACTTCGGCACGTTTACCAGCGCATCGCAGGTGCAGCTTGATGTTGAGAGAGAGTCGCTCATCGACACGATAAACGCATTCACGCTGCTTGAGCCCTACAAGGCGCTGCTGTTTGCAAACTCATATCTGCCGGAGTACCCCGAATACCTGTGTGCGAGGAATATGCTCTGGGAGCACAGTATGCAGGGCTTTAACCCACACAATGTGGGAATGTTCGGCAGCAGGCTGCAAAGCGTTGACGAGCTTATAGAATACATAAAATCACAATCCGTCTACTGCACGATGCGTGACGGAAGATACATAGATTTCAAGCCCACCGCCGTGAAGGATTATTTCACCCTCGGGCAGGTGAGGGGCGAGTTTTTTGACGGGGAGAAGTACATCATTACAGAATTCACCCCTGATGAGAGCGACCTGAAATATCTGCGGACGTTCAAGTTTGAAGACCTGACGTTCAGAGGCACGATAGAATACCGCAGCTCATGCACACAGCCAATAAAGGACGTTATGACGGTTGCGGCGTTCCACACGGGACTTTCGGGCAGGCTTGAAGAGTTGACGGCGCTTGTTGAGAGTGACCGCACGCTTTACAGGCACGGCTTCACGCCTGTGCAGCTTCAGGATATGCTTTCAAAAAGAGAGCTGCCCGGCTTTATTGACAAGCAACAACTCAGCAGGCAGCTTATAAGGATACTCGATATTGCGGCGGCAGGGCTTAAAGACAGGCAAAAGGGCGAGGAGAAGTTCTTAAAGCCGCTCTACACCAGAGCCGAGAAGCTGACAAACCCTGCAAAGGAAATGCTCAGAGGCTTGGAAAGCGACACTTCGATGGACGAGTTTATCGAGCTTTATTCGGCGGTGTAATGCTGTCGGCATAGGCTTTGAAATGCTGATACAGCTCATCTGAGCGGTCAGGTTCATGAGAAAGATAGGCGATGACAAGGCGCTTGTCGGGGTAGACCATACAGCGCTGACCCCATTTGCCGACTACCGAGAAATGGTCATCAGCTACACGGAAGAAATAGCCGTAGCTATCACCAGAGCCGGTATTCACATAAGGCGTTAGGGCGGCGGTGAGTGAGCGCTCGCTTATAAGCTGCTGACCGTCAAAGCTGCCTCTATCAAGGCAGAGCTGACCGAAAAGTGCAAGCTCATGAACGGTAAGCTCCATACCCGTAGCGCCGTAGAAATGCCCCTCGGGCGAGGTAAGGCAGGGCGGCATGGAGATACCCAAAGGCGAGAACAGGCGCTTATCAAGGTAGCGAATGAGCTCACAGCCGACAGCGTTCTCTACTGCGACACCCACAAGGTATGCGGGGATATTTGAGTAGTGAAAAGACTTATCCGAGTGGTCGGTATCAAGAGTGAGCACTGTTTCAAGCCAGTTATCACCGTAAGGGCGGAAGGGGTATGAGCCCGCCGTCATAGTAAGAAAGCGGCTGACGGGCAGCTTTTTGAAATCACTGCTCATAAGGTGATGATAGCGGCTCTCGATATATTCACAAAGCGGTGTGCCGGGGGTTATAAGCCCGTCATCACAGGCGAGGGCAAAGGCGGCAGAGGTAATCGACTTGGTCGCTGAATAAACAGGGCGGCGGATATCATCGTGGAAGGCTTTATGCAGTGCGATAGCACCGTCTGAAATGACTTCAAGTGCATGGATAGAAAGCTCTGAGCTTTTAAGGCTATCAAAAATGGGATATATCATAAAAACACCTCATATGTATTATAGAATAACATTCACATATTGTCAAGGAGAAAAATAATGAACAGCAGTTTGTTTTATAAAGGCGGTTACGGGCTCGAGCGTGAGACGCTGCGTGTAGATATAAACGGCAGGCTTGCGCAGACACCCCACCCTTTCGGTGATGATGAGAGCATCACGAGGGATTTCTGCGAGAACCAGATAGAGGTAATAACCCCCGTCTGTAAAAGCATAGATGAAGTGATGAGCGAGCTTGGCAGGCTCGACAGGATAGTAAGAGAGAAGCTGAAAGAAAACGGTGAGAGGATATGGCTTTATTCAAACCCGCCGCATTTTGATAATGAGGACGAGATACCCGTTGCGAACTTCGTAGGCAGGCACTCGGGCAAGCGCAAATACCGTGAGCAGCTTGAAAAAAGATACGGCAAAAAGCTGATGCTCTTTTCGGGCGTGCATTTCAACTTCTCGTTTGATGAGGAGTATTTAAAAAGCATTTGCGATGATGAGGACTATGACAAATGGCGTGATGAGTTTTACTTAAGGCTTTACAAGCAGCTGAGCGTTCACAGCTGGCTGATGCTTTTGCTGACAGCGGCAAGCCCGAACTGCGATGAATCGCTTTTCAAAGACGGCGGTCACGGGGTAAGGAAAAGCAAATATACATCTATCAGGAGCAGCGAGGCAGGCTACTGGAACAAGAGCCTGCCGATATTAAGATTTGAAAGCCTTGATGAGTTTATCAAAAGCATAGAGGAGTATGTTAAAAAAGGCATATTATTCTCATCAAGCGAGCTTTATCTGCCGGTGAGATTAAAGCCGAAGGGGGTCAATTCTCTTGACAGCTTTAAAAACGGGGTGAGCCACATTGAGCTTAGAATGTTTGACCTTGACCCTGATACACCCCTTGGAGTTGACGAAAAGAACATTGAATTTGCACACCTGCTTATAATGTATCTATCAACTCTGCCTGACTTTGAATTTGATGAACAGTTACAGATAAATGCAGCAAGAAATCACAAGAACGCAGCACTTGATGATCTGTCAGGCATCGAGGTAGACGGCGTGCCGATGCTGCAAAGAGCAACAGAGATATTAGAGCAAATGGCAGCATTTTTCGAGGGAGATGAGCAGGCACTTGACATTATAAAATATCAGAATAATAAACTTAAAAACAGAAATACAGACAGACAAAAGAAAGAAGACTTAGCAGGATAGAGGTGAGTGAAAATGTGCGAGCTGTTTGGCTTTTCGGGGGCTGAAAAGACAGATATAAGAGAATACCTGAAGGCTTTCTTTTCGCACGGCAGCAATAACCCCCACGGGTATGGGCTGATGTATGATGATGACAGAAAGGTCATAAAAGAGCCCGTAAATGCAGCGGATAGTGAGAGACTTGACAAAACGGTGAAGGAGCTTGGCAAGCAGGCGGTAACGCTTGCGCACATACGCTTCGCAACGGTGGGCTCGGTAGATGAGAACAACTGCCACCCCTTTACAAAAAGCGACAGCTCGGGGCGTGTATGGACGCTGATACACAACGGCACGATATACACGGGGCGTGAAACATACAACTATTTTAAAGTGCAAAAAGGCGACACTGATTCGGAAAGGCTGTTCCTGGCGTTTATCGACAGAATGAATGATAAATTAAAGCAGGGTGAGCTCAGTGAGCGGGAGCGGTTTGAGGCTGTGAATGAGTTTATAACTGAGAACTCGCCGAGGAACAAGCTAAACCTTATACTATACGACGGGGAGCTGATGTATGCACACAAAAACATGAAAAACACCCTCGGCTTTTCATTGGTCGGCGGGGGAGTGCTTATCTCGACTACACCGCTTTGCGAAGCCCGGTGGCATGATATGCCGATGGCGCAGGTGGTGGCATACAGGCATGGCGAAGAGGTATACCGGGGCGAGAAGCACGAAGGCGAATTTATTCCTAACCTTGAATACATCACAGCACTTGATGCTATGCACATATAAATAAATGAAAGGAAATAGTGAAATGTCAGACATACTGAAAATAGAAGGACTTACAGTTGCAGCAGAGGACACGGAGCTTCTGCACGGAATAGATATGACGGTCGGCGAGGGTGAGACACACCTGCTTATGGGGCACAACGGTGCAGGAAAATCCACCCTCGGCTGCACAATAATGGGCAGCCCCGAATACAAGGTGACGGGCGGCAGGATAGTATTTGACGGCGATGACATCACGCAGGAGAGCGCTGACAAGCGTGCAAAGAGGGGCATATTCCTCTCATTCCAGAGCCCTGTGGAGATACCGGGAATAACCCTTTCGGAGTTTTTACGAAACGCACTGGAGCAGGTAAGCGGCAAGCGCATGAAGCTGTGGGATTTCAAAAAGCAGCTTAAAGCGGCAATGGCGCTTATCGGAATGGACGAGAGCTACGCTGAGCGTGACCTGAACGTAGGCTTTTCGGGCGGCGAGAAGAAAAAGGCTGAGATATTGCAGCTGCTTATCTTAAAGCCGAGACTTGCGATACTTGACGAGACCGACTCGGGGCTTGATGTTGATGCGGTAAAGACGGTATCAAAGGGCATCGAGGAATACAGAAAGAGCGTCGGCGGCACGCTTCTCATCATCACACATAATGCAAAGATACTCGAATCGCTGAAGGTTGACAGAACGCATATCTTATCAAACGGACGTGTGGCAAAAGAGGGCGACGGCGAGCTTGCGGCACAGGTGCTTGAAAGCGGCTTTGAGAACACATTAAGCGGGGTAGAAAAATGAAGCAGAAAACACAGGTAGATGATATAGACCGCTCGCTCTACGATTTCAGGTATGATGAAGACGAGGGAGATTTTCTGCAGGCTGGGATTTCGCCCGAGATCATAACCGAGATATCGCAGGAGAAGAACGACCCCGAGTGGATGAGGGACTTCCGCCTAAGATCGCTCGAAATATACAGGCGCACACCCATGGTCACGTGGGGCGCTTCGATAGAGGGGCTTGATGTTGACAACATCGTCACATACATTCGCCCCAAGAGCCGCATGAACACAGATTGGGACGATGTGCCTGAGAACGTTAAGGAGACCTTCGAACGCCTTGGAATACCCCAGGCGGAGCGTGAATCGCTGGCGGGCGTGGGTGCGCAGTATGACAGCGAGCTTGTTTACCACAACGTCAGGGAAGAGGTCGCACAGTCGGGCGTAGTATACACCGACCTTGAAAGCGCAATGCACGACCCGAAATATGCCGACATTATCAAGAGCCATTTCATGAAGCTCGTGCCGCCCACAGACCACAAGTTTGCAGCGCTTCACGGAGCTGTATGGTCGGGCGGGTCATTTGTATATGTACCGAAAAATGTACGGCTAGATATTCCGCTGCAATCGTACTTCAGGCTCAACGCAAAGGGTGCAGGGCAGTTTGAGCACACGCTCATCATACTCGAGGAGGGGGCTTATCTGCACTTTATCGAGGGCTGCTCGGCACCGA
>JAFYET010000252.1 GCA_017544125.1 Ruminococcus sp.
TAGGCGTTGACGAGATAGGCGGCACTCCTCATCAGGTGGCTTCACTATGGCTCGAAAACGCCGGTATCTCTGCCGACCCGAGCAAGGGCGATGTGACATTTCTCCCCTACTCTGACGGCAACCTTGAATTTGAAGCACTTGCAAACGGTGAGATAGACGTAGCTGCCCTTTGGGATCCGCTGGGCTCTATCCACGAGAAGGCAGGCGATGTAAAGATAATCTTCGACCTCGGCACAGATGAATACTTCGCAGACCACTTCTGCTGCTTCCTCTATGCATCTAACAAGGTGCTTGAAGAAAGCCCCGAAAAGGTAGCTGCACTGCTTCGTGCATACCGCAAGGCCCAGGAATGGATATACGAAAACCCCGACAAGGCCGTTGACCTTATAATCGACAAGAAATACTCAGCGATCGAGGACAGAGAGCTGGCAATCGACTTAGTCAAGAGCTACGGCTACCCCTCAGCACAGGAGCATTCGCAAGACTGGGACAAGCACGTTGAAGAAGACGTAAAATACTTCGTTGACGGGCTTGCAAAGATAGGGTATCTTACCTCTGACCCCGATCAATTTGCAAAGGATATATATCAGAAGGTAGATGTAAGCAAATAAACAACAAAAAGATAGGAGAAAACAAATGAGCACACAAACAGCCACAGCGGCTCTCCCCGCAGCAGCGGTAAAAGAAAAAAGAAATGACAAGAGCCGCACAAAATCAGCAGGCAGAATAAATGCAGGTTACTTTTTCAAAATACTGCTCACAGTATCGGGCTTTATAATTGCTATTCTTGTAAACATCTTCTTCCCGCAGAAAGCGGCAGTTGTGTTCAAGGAATACATACTCACAGCCTTCGGTCTTGCGTTTCATATTACAATTAACGACGCATATGTATTTATCACTGCAGTGCTGGCTGTCGGCTTTCTTGTTTCGGGGCTGATAGCACTCAGGGATAAAGACAGCCGCAAAAAATACAGCAAGAAAGCATATTTTCGCTTTGCACTCGGCATTGCGCTTGCAGTGTGGGATATAGGCGGCACGAAGCTGCAGCTCTTTGCGCAGCCATTCTTCCCGGGGCCTGCGCAGGTGGTTGAAGCCTACCTTGCCGACAGCGATTACATAGTGCAGAACACCCTCTATTCACTTAGGCTGTATGCTGCGGGCTTCTCCTGCGGTGTGTTGTTAGGTGTTGGCACAGGCATACTTATAGGGTGGTTCCCGAAGGTGTATTACTGGGTGTTCCCGGTGCTTAAGATAACAGGCGTTGTGCCTGCGGTTGCATGGATGCCCTTTGCACTCACACTTCTGCCCAATTCATTCACAGCGGCGGTATTCCTTATAGTTATATGCGCATGGTTCCAGATAGCGTTTTTAACAGCGCAGGGCATACAGTCAGTTCCGAAGCAGACATACGAGGCTGCACGTATACTCGGCAGCAGCCCTGTTGATATGATATTCCATGTGGCGATACCCCATGCAATGCCTGATATTTTCACAGGTATTGGTTCTGCAAACGCTATGGCGTTCACCACTCTTGTTATGAGCGAGATGCTCGGTCAGCCGGGCGGTCTTGGCTACTACATCAACCAGTCAAAGGTATGGAGCGCCTACTACAAGGTGCTGGCGGCAATAGTCATCATGGCGGTGCTTTTCTCGCTGATAAACCACATTTTAGGGCGCATACAGAAACACGCTTTAAGATGGCAGGAGGGGGTCATTAAAAAATGAGCAGCACGATAAGCATTCACGGCGTTGACCGCATATACACCGATACTGACGGAAGAGCGGTCGAAGCGCTAAAGGGCATTGACCTTGACATAAAACCCGGCGAGTTCGTAACACTGATAGGTCCTTCGGGCTGCGGCAAGACAACACTTCTGCGGCTTATCGCAGGGCTTGATAAGCCCCAGGCAGGGCAGCTTGATATTGACGGAAAGAAGATATCGGGCGTTGACACCGACAGGGGCTATGTGTTCCAGCAGGGCAGCCTGTTTCCGTGGCTGACTATTGAAAAGAACATCGCCTACGGTTTGCGTGCAAGAAAAGAGCTTCGCTCAAAGCGTGACAAGGTAAAGGAGCATATATCAATGGTGGGGCTTGACGGGTTTGAAAAATCATACCCCCACCAGATATCAGGCGGCATGGCGCAGAGGGTGGCAATAGCAAGGGCGCTTATCAACGAACCTAAGGCACTGCTGCTCGATGAGCCTATGGGTGCGCTCGATTCATTCACAAGGAGCGACCTACAGGACAAGCTGCTCGAGCTATGGCAGCAAAACGGCACGACCATGATTCTCGTCACCCACGACATTGACGAGGCGATATATCTGAGTGACCGCATCGTGATAATGACACCCCGCCCCGGCAGGGTAAGCAAGATAATTGATGTTGACCTGCCAAGACCGAGGCAGCGTGGCAGCGGCGATTTCCTGTCGCTAAGGCGTGAGATACTGGGGCTCTTTGAGCTGGCACACGCCGTTCCACAGCCAGAATACACAATATAAAGGCAGGCAGTTTTTATGAAAAGGAAAACCGACATTGCAGGCATTGCAGAGCTTATACTATCACTGCTGCTCACTATCGGCGTGATGACGTTTATACGTGCCTGCGACTCGGCGCAGGGGCATTACATGGCGTGCCACTGGGCGCAGAACACGGTAGCTCTTATAGGCGGCGTGCTTTGTGCCGCAGCGCTTATAAGGCTTATCATAAAAGACAGCGGCATAAAGACGGGCATTGCTCTTGTATCGGCGCTGTTAGCGGCAGCGGCGGCTTTTGTCCCCGGCAGGGTTATAGGGCTCTGCCTTATGGACACGATGCGCTGCCACTCGGTATTCACCCCCGCAGTAACGGGCATCGGAGCGGTGCTTGCGGTCATTTTTACAGCCGATGCGATAGTCGATATTAAAAGAACAGGAAGAGATAA
>JAFYET010000253.1 GCA_017544125.1 Ruminococcus sp.
AAATACTTAGAAAGCTATGTGAACAAAAAGGCGTAGAAATACTGGAGGCAAATGCAATGCCTGACCATATACATATGTTGGTGAGTATCCCACTGGTTATGATTTGTAAAAAAACATATCCCTCAACAGCTGCTATACAGCCGAAATTGCTGACTTTTCCGGTCATACCCTTTTCTCCGTCACAGAACAATACCCTCATAAATATGCTGTCGATCATTTTGGCCTCTGCTGTGTGCTCAGGATCATACAAACGGCAAAAGGCACCTCTGCCGTAATACAGCAGAAGTGCCATAAATATAGGTTTTATAATGCGACCGCACAGATCGGACGGGATCGTTCCCGTATCAGCATCATTCTCAGGGCTTGATATTATTTTTTGATCTGATTGTTAGCCTGACCGTATATCTCGATCTTTTGATGACCTTTCAACTCAATGACCTGAAAATCGTTTTTCTGCGAATCTTTGACTGCCCTCAGATTAGCAAAAATAGTGTCAAATTTCGGGTTTGCTGCCCTGCCGCTTTTCTTGTTGGGATCGGGATACGCTGTAAGGCTCTTTCCGATCTCTGCCTCTGTATAACCTGTCTTGCCGTCTCTGTTTTTGTCAAAGCGGAGATTTTTCAGTTCTTCCTTTTCCTCATCGGTAGCAGTCTTTTTATTGACCTTATTTTTAAGCTCGATATATCTCGGGCTCTGGCTCATCTCAAACTGCTTTTTGATATTGAACGATTCAGCGTTATTTCTGTTCGTCTTGTTTGCTGCCTTGAATTCTTCAAGGAATCTCTTTGCATAAACAGGCTTTACGCCCTCTGTTTCAAATGTATAGCGGTCTTTATAGACATTCTCGAACTTAACGGAGAAGTCAGGGTTTATCGTACACTTCCTCGGCGGATATGTCGTGATGCCTGTATAGTACGCAAGCTCCTCCATCTGTCTGTTGACCTTATTATACATATCTACCATGCAGCGCTGGCGCATTTTTCCGAATTCTGTTCCGGGCTTGTTCTTTTTGGTCAGGTAGTTCTCTATACGGTGTCTGAGCTTTTCATTTCTCTGCATAAGGCTGAAATAGAAGTTGGGGTCCTCAGATGCAGGCGGCAGCTTTTCAGGAACGGGAAGCCCCTTTTCTCTTGCAAGATTCTGCGCAAATTCCAGCCTTGCCCTGCGTTCTTTCCTGATGATATCAGCTAACTTCTTGTCATTTGCAGCGTATGCCTGCCTGTTTGCAATGTACTTCTTCTCTTCATTCATAAGCAGAGGCAGCTTATCAGCCCAGTCATCTATATCCGCAGCTGTTTCCATTACCTTCATGTATTCAATGGAGTCACCGCTGATATTCTTATGCCAGCCGTATTCCTGTGAACGATCCTTATCCATAGCGTTAGCATCTGTAAGCAGAGTTTTGGAGTGGCGAAGCATTCTTTCAAGCTCCATATTCTGGAATACTGCGTCAGATCTGGAATTATCTATAAGGAATGCTTTGTCAAGACCTGCTCCACGTCTTTCATCCTTAACTCCGAGGAACTGTGCATTGGTCTTGTCCTTAAGTGCTTCATGACACGCATTCGGCATAGCGGCGATCGTGTCAAAAATATTGATGGGCTTGACCTTATCTCTCTCCCTGAAGCTTGCTTTATTTCTTGCTATTGCAAGGTCGTCCATGTGTATATACTTGAATTCTTCATCACTTACTACACGGATATACCCTCTTTCGACCTTAAAGCCGCCGGGAACTATATTGCCCTGCTCGTCCCTGATATCCTCAAACTTATGATCCTTGGACAGATCGACCTGCAGCAGTATGCCGTCAACACGTTTCATGAATGCTTCCCTGCACTTTTCGGGGAGTTTTTCAAGCATCTCCTTTTCCTTTGGCATAAACTGGCCTTTTTTCCAGCGTCTTAGCTCGCTCTCCATCTTTTCGCTGATTATAAGCATATCCTCGGGGTTTGGAAGCAGGGCTCTTTCCTCCTCGCTTATATCCAGTCCTCTTGCAAACGGCACATCATCAGTGAAGGCGCCGCCTATGCCCTGCACCTCGGGTATATACCTGCCCTTTGAGTCCAGTTTCTGGGAATCTATCTGGAATCTGATACGGATATCATCGGGCTTACGCTTCTTGATACCCATTAAGTAGTCCATTACCTGAAGATCTGCTGCATTCTTTAAGACCTGCGGCTTGTTGAAGGAATTGTAGTCACGTGTTGCAGCGGTCGTAAACGCACTGTATGTGCCGTTTTTTATCCTGCGCTTAAGCTCGACCTCACGCTGCTTAAGAAAATCACTCATTTCCTTTTCGGTCTTGCCCTTAAGAAACTCGTTATTTACGACATCATTTCTCAAACGGCCGCCAAGCTCGCCGACAAAGTCACTTGAACGGAAATTCTTTGTCGTTGTATAGAAGGAAGGTCTGAAGAGCTGATCGTTTTTTGACTGCTTTGAGGTAACATCGTAGTTAGGCTGCATCTCGCCGATCTGGATAACAGACACCTGATCGAACTTTGCCTTTCCTCCCGCAAGGGGGATCTTCGACTCGCCCGTCATTTTTGCTGTAGGAAGCAGGCCTTCCGAGCCTGTGCCGAGGGAGAGCTCATAAGCGAACCCTCGTGCGTGCCCCTCGTTATAGCCGACAGGCACGTTCTTCATCCTTGCATCCTCGCAGAAGCCTGCGTTGTAGAGGTTTCTGTTAAGCTGCTCTATGAACTTTGCAAGGTCGGGGTCCATATCATCAAAATCTCTTTCAAACTGTGTAAAGAAGCCGCCCTTGCCGTCCTGTGTGTTATAGAAATCAAGGTTCCCGCTCGGGCTTATAGGCTTCTTGCCGCCCTTTCCATCATCTCTGTAGAGAATATGCTCGTCGATAGCCTTGCGCATATAATCCTCAACATTGACAGTGACCTTTTCTCCTGTCAGGGAATCGGTAAGCTGGACCTCCTTGATATTCTGCGGCAGGTTGAGGATAGACTTGTTGAATATCTTCATGAAGTTTTCATGATCCATATGTGTAGCAAACTGGTAGATATTATCGTTTACACCTGTCTGCTTTTTGAGCAGGTCGTATTCCTTAAGGCTGTCAAGCTTTCTCTTGCCGCCCTCCCACTTGATCTTTGCGGCGTTTTTCTCAAATTCATATGCAGCGTCGATATTCTTCTTTGCATTCATCATTGAAAGAATATGCGTAACACGGGGAGACTTATGATCCTCAAAGAGATACTGAGGCAGCAGCGTGCCGTTTTTCATATGCTCCTTACAGCTCATAGCATATTCATAGAAGGCGGCGTTTTCGGCAGCAGAACGCTGCTGTGCAGGGGTATTGTTATAATTGATTATTTCATTAGCAAGTGTGTTTTCATTTTCATCAAGAAGGTAGCCTAAAAGTATGAACTTACCTGCTGCACGGGCAGATACTGCCTTGAGGTCTTCAAAGAACTCCTTTTCGCCCTCAGCAAACTTTGCCTTTTTAGCGACCCTTTTATCATAATCACTGATGAATTCGTTGGCCTTCAGGTAAATATTCTTGTAGCCCTCATAAAGTGCCTTGAGCTGCTCCGGTTTTACAGGGTTTACCGTATCCTCTCCGAGATCTGCCGAATGCTTGAATACACCGGGGATTATCTCCTCAGTCAGCTTTCTGACAGACTCCTTCACCTCACGGTAAGCATCTGCAGCCTTTGTATAAGCCTTGCCGCCCTTATTCATAGCCTTGTTTTCGATCTCGGCGCCACGGCGCTTGAGGGAATCAACATATCTTAAGAAGCCTGCATGGGCATCGGGGTTCATTCTGCCCTGCAATTCATAGAGCGAGAATACCTTTGTATCCTTGTCAATGTTTTCTCCACCGTAGTTTTCAACATATTTACGGGTCTGATTAAGTGCCGCCGATGTATAGCCTACCACCTTATGTGCTTCCTCGACAGTATCTGACACCAGCTCGGCAGTTTTGGTTGCCTTAAGCGGGCGTACAAAGCGTGAGGCCTGTGTTTCAAATTCAATAAGCTGATTGAACATATCCTCCATCTCAGCATCGCTCATCATGTGGGCGTCCTTATTATTAGGATCAAAGCGCTCTGCTGTAAGCGTTGCTATATTTATGGCAAGTCTTTTAAGTTCACGCAGCTCATCGTGCATATTCCTGGTTATCGTCTTGCCGGTGCTCAAATTATATGACAACGTCTCGGGGATATCGTTCTCGTCTATACCGAGAACGGCGATAATATTATTAAGGAACGGTACTTCCTTATAGCCGGGGTTATTATCAATGACCTGCTGGAACAGTAGCTGATCCTGATTCTTATAGCCCTGATCCTGAAGCTGATCATCGAGCTTCTGCTGCTCTTCTCTGCGGTACATCTCACTGCGGTACTCCCACTCAGCCCACTTGTTTGCAGTTGCCATGGTCGTGATAGCGTTGAGGTCTGTCTGGAGGTCTTCACTTGTCTTGGTAACTATTGCTTCAAGCTTTTCAGCCGCATCAGCATTTACCTTGCGAAGATTTTCAACGGCGATCTTGTTCTCGGCAATAAGTATACCCACATTCTGTGCCAGCGGGGCGATCAGATCGGCACTGTTTATCTTGCTTCTTGACTGGGCATCAAAAAGGTTATCATTATAGAACACAACGATATGGCTGATAGATCTTGCAGCGGCGTGCTGATCCTCAAGGCTCATCGCACCGTTATTTGTAACAGCTATAAGGTTTGCATTGAGGTGATTCATAAGCTCTGCTGTCTTGGCATCGAGCTTTTTCTCCTTTACGAGCTGCTCTGCACGCTGCATAGCATAGTATGAATTATTCGTATATCTGTCAATATCCGCTCTGAGCACGCCGTCATTCATAGCCTTGCGGTTAAGAGAGATATTTGTCACAAGGTCATCGGCAGTAGCCTTGAAGATGCTGTTCTTTTTACTGAGATTTGTCAGCTTTTCGGAGAGGCGCTCACCGATAGTGTTTATATTGGCAAGTGTCTCATCGTTTCTGGCGTTCTTCGGGTCACCGCCGAAGCCCTTGTCATATGCTTCGAGATATCCCTTTATTTCTCCGTAGATCTCCTGGCGCTCGTCCTGAGTGGTGAGCTTATGGTTATCATGTATGATCGCACCCAAAGTCTCAGCCTGCTGCATGAGAAGTCTGAATATCGCATCCTCTGATTTATTGTTCTTTTTGAGTTCCTTAAGATAGCTGCTAAGCTGTCTGAAAGAAATGTTTGGCATAATGATCCTCTCCTTATTTGTTATTCGGGCAGTCCTTCACGCCTGCTGCCTCATGGGGTTCCATAAATAATACCCCCGCATAAAGCTTTCGGGTGCATTTTTTTGAAAATTTTTTTCTTCATCATATCACACTTGAAAAAGAAATGGCAACACCATATGAATATGCGGTATTGCCTATACGGTCTGTGATACAGTACAGCTTATTTCAATCCGGGACCGTTATTGACGATGATATTTTCCTTTGCGTTATCCTTTACATTAT